>WVZU01000076.1 GCA_011772275.1 Planctomycetales bacterium
TCGATCACGATCGTGGCGGCGAAACTCACCGATCGTTCCACGATTTCCAGGTCCTCCTCGCTGGGGGAGGGGGGGTGCCAAAGATCGACCAGCAGTACCAGGTCTTCGTCGTGTTGTTGTTCAAACTGGCGGACGACAGGCTGGCCCCGCCGGGCGGTGGTCCGCCAGTGGATGCGCCGCCGGCTATCGCCTGACCGCCATTCGCGGAGGCTGTGAAAATCCCCCTCCAGCACCCCCTGCTTGTAATGACTGGCTCGACTCCCAAAGTGAACTTCCTGATAGAGTCGCGCCCAGGTGGTGGTCAGCCGTCCGGGTCGCGGCAGCACGACCAACCGGTCCTGACGCTTGTCGCGCCGCGTGGCGCGGATGAGTCCCAGGGGAAAGCCGGACGACAGATGCATGGGTCCCAGCTGGTACAGTCCGCGTTGGCCCAGCTGGCAGCGATAGGACTGGCGCTGCTGCTGGCCGGGTGCCAGCCGCCAGAAAAGCAGCGGCGGGGCCTGCGATTTGGCGTCCCCGTCGGACGGCCTGCCGATCTGGTCCACCGCCACCACCGCTCGACTGGCGCCACGGTGGAACAGGCCGAAAGGAGGACTTTTGGCCAGCGTGACTTCCACGCCGAACGTATCGCCCGCAGTGACCCGTTGGGGCAACCGGCGGCGGACGGAAAGATTCCGCGTGCTGACCAGGACCGCGCGCAGGTTCAGCAGCATCGGAAAGAACATCATGCCGGCCAGCACCAGCAACAGATTGACTTCGCGGAGGAACGAGCCGGTGACGACGAATGTCAGCACCAGCAGGTAGTACCAGCCCTCACGACAGATGACTATCGAACGTCCGAACAGCATGGATGGCTACGTCGGCACGGGAACGTTTTCCGTCAAGCGGTCGATAATGGCCTCGGTGACGTCCCGATTGCCACTGTGGACAAAGCCACGTGTGATCACGCGGTGGGACAACACGGGGACGGCCAGCCGCTTGACGTCGTCGGGAATCACGAAATCACGTCCTTCGACAAACGCGAGGGCCTGAGCGGCGCGGTACAAGCAGAGCGCGCCGCGGGTACTGGCCCCCACATGCAACTCTTCGCAGTTCCGGGTGGCTTCCACCAGGTCGAGCAGATAATGTCGAATCGATTCGTCCACCGTTACCTCACGCACCCGGCTCTGCATCGCCATGACCTGCTGGCAACTGACAACCGGTTCCAGGCTATCCACCGGTTCGCCATCCCGCCGGCTGACCAGCACCTGCATTTCGTCCTCGCGGCTGGGATAGCCGACCGCGATCCGTAGCAAGAACCGGTCCAGCTGGCTTTCTGGCAAGGGGTACGTTCCTTCGAACTCGAAGGGATTCTGAGTGGCGATGACCATGAAGGGTTCCGGCAGTTCGTAGGTTGCCGAATCGACAGAGACCTGCCGGTCGCTCATCGCCTCCAGCAGGGCGCTCTGCGTCCGCGGCGTCGTGCGGTTGATTTCATCGGCCAGGACGATGTTGGCAAAGATGGGCCCCTGGATGAATTCGAAGTCGTTCCTGTTCTGGCGAAAGATGGTGCTGCCGGTAATGTCGCTGGGCAGCAGGTCGGGGGTGAACTGGATGCGGCAGAACTGGCCGTTGACGCTGCGGGCCAGGGTCTTGCCGACCAGGGTCTTGCCCACCCCGGGCACGTCCTCCAGCAAAACATGTTCGCCGGCCAGGAGGGCCACGGTGCACAGGCGGACCACTCCTGCCTTGCCCAGCACCACCTGGCACATGTGCTGCTCCAACGAGGTCACCAGGTGCTGCAGATCTGTGTTCGCGGGTGCTGGTTCCATGATCGTGATGGGCCTGTTGCGCGGGTCGCGGCGGCGACGAGGCAGAGTAGGGCAGTCACGCGTACCGAGCTGCCGGCCGGCGGCCGGACTCTATATCGTAACCGTGCGGGTACGGTCCGGCCAGTCCGGCGGGCGCGGGCGGCGAAAGAAACTGCGGCGTAGCAAGTCTTTTGCGAAGGCGGGCGACAAAGGGGTCGGAGACTACGGGGTCGGGAGTCTTTTTCGAAAAAATGGTTCGCGCCACACGGACGGAAGTCGAATCGAAAAAGACTCCCGACCCCCTGGCGTTGCCGACCTCCCGGCGTCGACCCCCTGGCGTGGCCCGCGTTGCCCACCCCCTGGCGTTCTGGCGTGGCCAGGTTTGCTATTTCTTGCGCAGCTTGTTCTCAATCGCCGCCGGGCTGGGGACTTTGACATTCCATGCCAGGCCCAGTTTCTCCATCGCCAGAATGGTCAGCCAGCTCATGTCGAACTGCCACCACCAGAGGCCGTGTCGAGCGGACGTGGGGAAGGCGTGATGGTTGTTGTGCCATCCTTCGCCAAATCCCAAGAGGGCGCAGATCAGGTTGTTGGTCGATCGATCGTTTGAGCGGAACGGGGTGCCGCCGAAGATGTGGCACACCGAATTGATCGACCAGGTGATGTGGTGGCCGATGAAGATGCGGACCAGCCCGCCCCACAGCAATCCCAAAAAGGCCCCCTGCCAGCTGAACGTGAACATCCAGCCGATGGCGGTGGGAATGGCGAGGCTCAGCAGTACCCACAGGTAGTACATCNNTTGGGACCAGAAGGTGGTCAGTAACCAGCCGCAGTGCCCGTACCAGAAACCCTTGATGCTGCTCCACAGCCCGCTGCCGTGCAGGTTGGGCGAATGCGGATCGCCCAGTTTGTCGGAAAGCTCGTGATGGCGGCGATGGACGGCGCACCAGACCAGCGGCGAGCCTTCGACGCTGAGTGCCCCCATCATCATCAACAAGGCGCGGATCGGAGGGTAGGTTTCGAAGGAATTATGGGTGAGCAAGCGGTGGAAACCGATCGTGACCCCCATGCCGGAAACCATCCAGGTGATGACCAGCAGGACCAGGTAGGGCCATCCCATCCAGCCCACGGTCCAGCAGTAATAGATGGCCGCCAGCAGTCCCACAAAGGGAGCGATGATGGCGGTCAGCATGATCGAGCGGTTAAATAAATCGGCTGGTTCGCTGATCGACAAATCGCCATCCGCGTTCTGGTTGGTCTGGTCCGCCGAGCAGGTCACGTGCTGCGGGTTGGCCACGACCGGATTGTCGTGCTGTGTGTGCATTTCGCCGCCGACTTGACCAACGTGTTGGCCGGATGGTGTGAGGGAAGTACTCAAGGAATTTCACTCCTGCTTCAAGGGGCAAGGGCCGAGCCGACCGACATGCTACTGGCAAAAGAGTTGCCCGTCCATCGCGATCCTGATCGTGAGACCGCCGGGCATGAGCCGGCTGCTTACTGAACATCCAAAACGACACCAGGCGATCCGCCTCCAGACAGCCTGGTGAGTCGTTTGGAGATCAAGCTAGCAGTCTACCCCACTTCGGTCGCCAAAGCTAGTACTGCCAACCGCGGATGGGGTGTAATCTGAGCCAAATTTCGCTGGGGGGGGCAGAAGCCGGCTGGGGAATCCCACGGCAGCGGGCCTTTGTGAACCCTGCATGGAACCGGCAGTCTCCAACAATTCTTTCGCTTGCGGCCAGGCCTTGGTCAGGCCAGCAATCTCGCTCTGGCCGCTGCAGCGCAGGTCGCTGAGACTTCTTGGCGGCGATGTCTGGACGGCGACTTTTGGCGTCCATGTTTAGCCTGCAGGTATGGGCCGGAGGGGGTCGGGAGTCTTTTTCGACATGGGCCCGAAGGGGTCGGGAGTCTTTTTCGCCACCCGTCCTACTCTCCGTCGCTGCAGGGTTTTTTGGTGGCGAAAAAGACTCCCGACCCCGTTGGGTGTGCGACCCCGTTAGGTGCGGCGACAGGCAGCAGGCTCACGCGCGAGCCCCAGGTCCTGGATGTTCCAAGAAAATCAATTCGCCAGGCGACGACGGGCGCTTCAGCGGGATGGTCGCTGGCCCGGATTTCTGACGAGCCATCCGATGTGCTCCGGCCTCTGGGTGACAAGGTGTCCGCGCTTATCTGGCACCACGATACGTGTGCCCGTTTTGTCGTTTGGAATCGAGCCACCGTGCGGGCGGGGTGCGGATGGGTGGTTGAGCGGCTGGGGATCGCCAGGATAGTCGCCGGGTCGTGGACTGGGATAGAATAAGAGGTCCTGGCGTCCCGCGTGCGACCTGTGGCGGATGGCGGCCAACGGTTGCTGAAGGCTAGGGACTGGCCAGACGGTTCGTTCTGGGAATTTCGTGTACTTGATTTCCCTCTTGGGCTTGGTGGTCCAGCGTGGCCTCGGAATCGAACCTTCAGCATGTTGCCCAGATGACTTGCCAGGCGTGGCTACCCGCGCGGGCGGCCAGCCAGGCCGCCTTGGTTCCCATCTGGCTGGACGGCGAAATCGTCTTTTGCGCTTGTCCCGAATGCCGCTGGCCCATGTCCGTCCGGATGTGGTTGCGCCTGGCGGATTGCTGGCGTTGCGGTACCTCGATCGAGATCTCTGAAGAGATCATCCAGCAGATTCAACAGCTGCGCCAGCAGGCGGGCCAGGACGTTGCGGTGCCGGCACCGTCGGTGGCGAAACCGCAGCCGGGTCCCAGGGTGGAAAGGGGCAGGCGGGCGGCCCTCGGCCGAGCCGCCGGTGGTGCGGCCCAGCTATGCACGGCGGCGAAAGCCGGCCGCCACGGCCCCCATCGGGGTCCGCCGGAAGATGCACAAGATCGCCACCGTGGGCCGCGCGCGGGTCTGGTGGCAGGACTTCTTTCGTGATCTGCCCGCCTGGCTGGTCAGCGGCATCCTGCACCTGGTCGTGCTGCTGATCCTTTCCATGTTTGTTCTGGGGCTGCAGCTGGAAGAAGAACCGTTTATTACGCTCAGCACGGAAGTCGATCGTTCGATCCGCGAAGGGGGCAAGACATTCTCTTTGCCGACCGACGAAGTCCAGTTCGATCTGCCGATCACGCTCGGCGACCTGCCCCCCACCCAGGAAGCCCGGATCCGCCTCGCGGAAGATGCTCGTGAATTAAGGCTCGACCCCGAGGCACCCATTCCCAACACGCAATCCACCTTCAGCGTCAAAGAGGCGATCCGCTCGGACGATCCCAATCTTCGAGCGCTGGCGGTGCGAGATCCGCGGGTGCGGACGGAAATGGTGCGAAAGGAAGGGGGGACCACGCTGACCGAAGCTGCCGTGGCGCGTGGCCTGCGATGGATGGCTCTGCACCAGAACCACAATGGCAGCTGGAGCTTGAATCGGTTCCACGAGGCTGGCCAGTGCCAAGGCCGCTGCGGCGGAAGTGGCCGCCTGGAAAGCGACGCGGGCGGCACCGCCCTGGCCCTGCTGCCGTTTCTGGGGGCCGGGCAGACGCACCTGATGGGGAAGTACCAGCCGGAAGTCGAGGTCGGGCTGAAGTACTTACTTTCCATCCAAAAAGAAAACGGCGACCTGCGGGGAAATTCCGCTCGGCATGCCGGCATGTACGCGCATGGACAAGCGGCGATTGTCCTGTGCGAAGCCTACAAAATGACAGGGGACCAGTCGCTGCGCGATCCGGCTCAGCGAGCCATCGATTTCCTCGTCGCCGCTCAACACCTGACCGGCGGCTGGCGATATCAGACCGCCCGGGAAAACCCCCGCGAAAAGCCCGATACCAGCGTCCTGGGCTGGCAGGTTACCGCCCTGTACAGCGCCAAGGCCGCTTACCTGGAAGTCCCTGACAGTGCCCTCCAGCTGGCGTCCTTCTATCTGGATCAAGCGCAGGCCGTGACCACGGCCCGCTTTCAGGCAGGGAAGCGAACCTACGGCAAGCAGGGCGGGCTGTACGCCTACCAGCCCGGCGGAAGCTTCAAACGGACCATGACGGCCGAAGGCCTCTTGTGCCGGATGTTCATGGGCTGGCGCCTGGATCATCCCGGCATCCAGAACGGTATCGGCTTCCTCCTGGAACACCATCTACCACATAGTTCCCAACCCGACTTGTATTACTGGTACTACGGCACCCAGATNNNNTGGCATGCAAGAGACCAGCGGACACCAGGCCGGTAGCTGGCCGCCCTCTGCCGATCCCCACGGCACCGCCGCCGGCCGGCTCTATACGACCGCTTTCGCCACCGCCATCCTGGAGGTCTATTACCGGCACGCTCCCCTGTTTCGGCAGCTTGAGCTGGAGTAGGGGCTAGGGGCTAAGGTTCTTGCGAGAATTTCGTAAGTATGCGTGCCGCTACGCGACAGCGGTCCCGGTGCTTGCCGATCGCCACGAAAGAACCGCAGAATATCGAACAAGGAATGTCGAAGGGTGAAGTATTTGCATGGGGGGGAAGGAACCGCAGAATATCGAACAAGGAATGTCGAAGGGTGAAGTATTTGCATGAGGGGGAAAGAACCGCAG
>WVZU01000101.1:0-2088 GCA_011772275.1 Planctomycetales bacterium
AGGGGCAAACGCCAGCCCCCCCGCCCCCCCCCTGAACCCTGGCCCGCGGTCCAACCTGAAACTTCGACCCTGGGCCGGGTGGCGAAAGTCGTCAAGCGTTGCAACGTTGGCAGGAATGGCCGAAACTCCTGGAAACCACTGAAAAACTACTTCCCCATTTTGACGGGAGCGGACCAACCCAAACAGAAAATTACGGGAACAAGTGCGTCAGGGGTTGATGAAACAAGCAGACAATAGGCATAACCGAGGTGACCTGGTGTTTTTCCTTTGTCATGACTGTTTCCTCGGTTTCGAAAAACTCCCTAAAACATCCACCTGTCACGCAAGCGTCTGGAATCACTCACGACATAATCGGGCTGGCGCTCGAAGACCACAAAGATCTAAGGCCTGGATGGCTGGAATCGCTGCACGAGCCCCACATTTTGAAGTTATTTTTGAGTCACCGCGGAAGGCGTTTTTGCGATCGGAAAAGTGAGCGTTAAAAACCCACTGGCTTTTCATTAGGAATCCAGTATGAGCATTGGCGAAACGATGCAGCAGCGAGCTGCCGAGTTTGCGGAGCGTTATCAAGCCGTTCGGGACCAGTTGAGCCGCGTGATCGTGGGTCACGACGACATTTTACAAGGCGTGCTGACCTGCCTGTTTGTGGGCGGGCATTGTCTGCTGGAGGGGGTCCCCGGTTTGGGGAAGACGCTGCTGGTCCGGTCACTGGCCCAAACGCTGGACCTGAAATTTTCGCGGATCCAGTTTACACCCGACCTGATGCCGGCCGACATCATCGGCACGAACATGGTCATGGAGGATGAACACGGCCGGCGATTCTTCGAGTTTCAGCAAGGTCCCGTTTTCACTCAAATTTGTCTGGCCGACGAAATCAATCGAGCGACTCCCAAGACGCAGTCCGCTTTGCTGGAGGCGATGCAGGAAAGGTCGGTCAGCGTGGCCGGCCAGGTCTTCCAGCTGGAGCCCCCTTTCTTTGTGATGGCAACGCAAAACCCGTTAGAACAAGAAGGAACCTATCCCCTCCCGGAAGCTCAGCTGGATCGCTTCTTTTTCAAACTGAACGTCGGCTATTCCAGCCGCGATCAGCTGGCGACCATTCTGGATCGCACCACGCGGGGCGAAGACGTACAGCCCAACAAGGTCATGGACGGTGCCGAGATTGTGAAATGGCAGGCTTTGGTGCGGGAAGTCATCCTGGCGGCACACGTCCAGGACTACGCCGTCCGCCTCACCTTGGCCACGCATCCTGAAGGTCCGTTTGCCTTGCCGATCACCAATCAGTACCTGCGTTGGGGCGCCAGCCCTCGCGGCGCGCAGACATTGGCCCTGGCCGCCAAGGTCCGCGCACTGCTGGATGGCCGCTACAACGTCAGCTTTGAAGACATCCGCCGCGTCTACTTGCCCGCCATTCGCCACCGCGTGATCTTGAACTTTGAAGCGCAAGCGGAAAATATCGCCGCCGACCAGATCCTGCTGGACATTCTGGAAAAGCTGCCCGAAAAAGCTGACCAGACGGCCGTCGCCGCCGAAGTCGGCTGACCGGCGGGGTGCGAAGATGCGGAACCGGACCTGCTGGCCGGCTCAGGCTACGGCTTGCCAGGCACTCGACAACTGCCGTCGTCACAAGACTCCCCGGCTGCCAGGCGATAGCGGCGGTCGGCGATTCGCCGATACAGCCATTGCCAGAGGGGGAGGCTGCCAGGCAGATACAACAACGGACACAGCCACCACAGCCGGGGCAGCCGACAAGCCAGATAGCGCCACGCCGCCGCTCCGCGATGACGGACCCCCCGCCGGTCCACGACATACATGTCGCTGAGCAGCTGTTCCGGGGAAAGGTCGGGGTACCGCTGGGCGATCAGCGGATCGTGCAGCGAAAGGAACGCCAACCGGCCCCCCCGGTCCCAGCGGGCCAGCCGCTGGATCTGGCCGATGCAGAACCGGCACTTCCCGTCGTAAATCACCACGTCCGCCGCCGGACGCTGGTCGGGTGTCGCCAGCTGCTCGGCCGGGAGATCGGCACGCGTTGTGTCTAGGCAATTTGGCATCTGGCAGTCGCGCGGGGCGCCGAGCTTGTTTTGTTCT
>WVZU01000101.1:2196-4873 GCA_011772275.1 Planctomycetales bacterium
GATTTTGTGCGGACCCCGCACTTTTTCCGCTGGCCAGGAGTGTAAAAAAATCGCGGCGGGGTCCTGGGCAACCACGACCCAGCCTGCCCTTCTAGGGGCGAGCGAGGTAAAATGTGAACCGGGAGGCGATGATGGAAGAACTGCAACAGCAGGTCGATCGAGCCCAGCGCCGGCTGAACCTGCAAAACTTTTTCGATCGGCTGCCCATCTGCTGGTTTACGACCTTGCTGGTCGCGGCCGCAGCCATTGGCATCCACCAATGGTTGCTCGGCATCTGGGATCCCTTCCGCTGGAACATCAGTTGGCTGTTGGGGGCCTTGGTCGCGGGCCTGCTGGCAGCCCTGGTCTGGACATACTTCACGCGAAATCGACCGCTGGACGCCGCGATCGAGATCGACCGTCGCTTTGGCCTTCGCGAACGGGTATCCAGCAGTTTGGCGTTGAGTGAGCGGGAGCGTGATACCGAAGCTGGCCAGGCCTTGCTGGCAGATGCTCAGCACCGCGTGGCGCGGCTGGATGTCACCGGACGTTTCGCGGTTTCCGCGCGTCGCCGCATGTTGCTGCCCCTCTTGCCGGCCCTGCTGGCCTTTCTGCTGGCCTTTGCCATCAGCGAACGTGGCATGGACCCGCAGGTGGCCGGCGATGCCCCCGCAGCGGAAAAGAAGACACAGGTAAAAAAGTCTTCCGATGCCTTACGCAAAAAAGTTGCCGCTCGACGTACCCAATTGCGCGAAAAAGGGCTCAAAGAGGCCNNCCTGCGGGATTTGAACAAGAAAACGGACGGAGACCGCAAGAAAGCGATGGTCAAGCTGAACAAACTGGCGGACCAACTGCGGGATCGCCAGCAACAGCTGGGTAGTGCCGAGCAGCTGAGGCGCCAGCTGCAAAAGCTGAAGGACTTGAAACAGGGACCGGCGGACAAGTTGGCGAATGCGTTGAAGAAAGGCAATTTCCAAGACGCGCTAAACCAGCTGGAAAAACTTCAACAACAGCTCAAAGCCGGTAAGCTGGATGAGGCCCAGCAGCAGCAGCTGGCCGATCAGCTGCAGCAGATGAAACAAAAATTACAGCAGATCGCCCAGGCCCACCGACAGGCGGCCGAGGATCTGCAACAACAAATTGACAAAGCCCGCCGGGATGGGGACCTGGCAGAGGCCAGCAAGCTGCAGGAGGCGCTGGACAAGCTTCAGCAGCAGTTGCCCCACATGAACAAGTTATCCCAGATGGCCGAACAGCTTGGCGACTTGGCCCAGGCCATGAAAACCGGAGAGGCGGGACGCGCCGAACAAGCCCTGCAGCAGCTGGCTGCCGACCTGGATCAGCTGCAAAGAGAGTTGGACGAAATGGAAGCCCTCCATAAGACGCTGGACGAAATCCGCATGGCCAAGAGCTCGATCGGATGCGGGCAGTGCGCCGGTGGCGGCTGTCGGCAGTGTCAGGGAGCGGGCCAGGGGGGCCAGGCAGAAGGGCAGGGCCAGGGGGGCAAAGGCCAGCAGGGAGACGGCTTGGGCGCCGCCCAGGCCGGCAAAGGCGCTCGACCCGAACAAGAAAACCAATCCTCGCTGTACGATACGCGAGTCAAGGGACAGGTCGGACCGGGTCGAGCGGTGGTGAGCGGGCTGGCCACGGGCCCCAATGCCAAAGGGCAGCTGCGCGAGGCGATCCAGGCGGATTTCCACAGCCAGAACAGCGGACCCGCCGATCCGCTCAGCGACCAACGCCTGCCCAAGTCGCACCAGCGGCAGGTGGAAGAATATTTTGATTCGATTCGCCAGGGGGTCGAGTAGGTGTTTAGCCCGGCTGCATTGCTGGTGGAATTCAAGCAGCGAGAAAATCGGGACGCCTCACGGGGTCGGGAGTCTTTTTCGCCACTGAAAAACCCTCCGTCGGTGGATGGTGGGACAGGTGGCGAAAAAGACTCCCGACCCCCTCCGGCAGCCCATGCTCAGGTCCTGGGGCTGGTGCGTGAGGCTGTAGCCTGTCGCCGCTACGCGGCTGGTGAGCCATGCGGTCAGGCCAGCACTAGCCCCGCATGCGTCGAGGGATCGTAAACGAATACAGAATCACCACCGCTCCGCCACCCAGAAAGGCCCAGGGGGCCCAATCTGGCGGATTCACCACATGTCCTCGCGGTGCCGGTTCGCTCACGTTCAGCGTGTTGGTTTCTGTCGTTGGCCGAGCGAGATTGGCGAATACGGCTTCTTCGATCACCAGGCATTGCAGCCCGATGAGGCAGATAAAAATTCCGATCGCCAGAAATAAAGCGCGCCACATCGTCGCCACCTCCTTTGGACCCCACCGACCTGGCGGCCGGGCCCCTTGGTTTTATCGACCCCTGCTGGCGGCCTGCTGTAGAAGCGAGCTCTGTTTCGGGGGCGACGTGCCACGACAGAGCCGATTACAAGGGCTGCCGGGGCCGGTCCTAGCGTGTTTTCGTTTCGTGAGGCGCCTGCTGGCCGGCNNTCCACAACCGCAAAGGCCCACATAGCCAGATCGTCCAGCCGCAGGGGAATAGAAGGACGGAATGGGGAGAGGTCCAAGTCGAATGGCAGAAAGCGAGCCAAGGGAGCTCGTCCAGCAACACGCAACATCCAAACCCGCTCGAACGGCAAGCCGAAAGGCAGAGGTCAAAAGTCAGGACGCGCATTGCCAAGCCACTCGGACGGGCGGCTCAGCC
>WVZU01000423.1:0-1152 GCA_011772275.1 Planctomycetales bacterium
GGTTGGTCTGACGGTTATCCCTGCGCTGGGAGCAATTGAGACAATTGCTCTACAATGTTGCTACAATTTTGCTCGCCATGCGTCCCCCGGCCCCTAGACGGCGACTTTGCCTTGCGGGGGTTCTGGCAAGCCGGTTCAGACGCGGTACTCGGCCCGGTCGACGTTGGGCGTCTGCCCTTCGGGCGTTTCGTCGCGGGCCGGATCGAACCAGGCCTCTTCAAAGTCGATGCGGCAGTTGCCCCCATCTTGCTTGCCTTGGTGGATCGCCAGGTTGGTGGTCAGGGCGATCACGGCATCGGCCAGGGCGACGGAGGGGCTGCAGCGCAGCGGCACGGTCAGCGGCCGGCCTTCCTGTTTCTGGCGGATGGCCCAGGCCCAATGTTCGATCTGTTCGGTGTAACCGCGGCTGATGGGTCGGTCGAGCGCCTCGTGGCCCAGTCGGCCTTCGGGCCCGCCCCGTTCGCTCTGGACCAGCGACAGCTTCTGCGGGCTGCCGCCCACGCGGACATAACGGCCGGTATCCCACTTGTGGTACAGCAGCACGTCCTGTTCCTTATCCAGGATCATGGTCCCCTTGGTCCCCAGCACGGTTTCCCCGTATCCGCCGTACCCGTTGCCGTTGATGGACGAGTAAGAAACGACAATCTTTTTCTCGGGGGCCTGCTGCGGATGGTATTGCGGCGCGGGGAATTCCAACGAGCAGTAGACGTGATCGTCGATATCGCGATCGTGGGGAAAGATGTGGCGGCCACCGGTCGCGGTGACGCTGAGTGGTCGGGCTTTCTGGCCGTCGGTCCGCAGAGCGGTGATGAAGATGCCGGCGGCGTCCAGCTGGTGGCTACCCAGCTCGGCCATCAGGCCGCCGCCGGTCCGGTCCCACAGCCGCCAGCGGATCAGTTCTTCCAGGGCCGTCACGGTCCGCCCGCCGACCTGGCGATCGCGATAGCCGTAGTCCTTTGCTTTGGTGGCAATCTGAGCGTCTTTCAGGCGTTGGGTGAGTAGTTCGACCTTGTCTTGCAGGGCCGTCATGTCGTATTTCTGCCCGTCCAGTCCCAGGATCTGCAAATAGCGTTTGCGGACTGCGGCGAGGCGGGTTTGCTGGGCCTCGATTTTTTCCAGCACCTGTTTTTTCAATTTTTCGTCGCCATTTTT
>WVZU01000423.1:1161-7947 GCA_011772275.1 Planctomycetales bacterium
TTTCCTGGCCTCGGCCTTGACTTTGTCCAATTCCAGCTGAGCATTTTCCAGCGCCGCCTCGACCGCCTGAAGTTCTTCCCGCATGCCCGGGTCGGTCGGCAGGGGCGGCTGCCAGCTGTCCTTGCCCGGCAGGTTTCCGCGGTGCCACTGAGCGCGGATGTGATGGATGTCGCCGATCAGGTTCTTTTTGATCAGTTGCACGGCATGGTCGTACAGGACGCTGTAGTGGCGCTGGTGACCGATGGCCAGCAGTTTGTCTTCGCGATCCGCAACGCGGGCCATTTCCTTGCACTGGCGGACGCTGTGCGCCATCAGTTTTTCGCAGAGGACATGTTTCCCTTGCCGCATGGCCTTGATGGAGGCCTCGGCGTGGAGGTGCAAGGGCAAGGCAATAATCACACCCTCCACGTTTTCGTCCGCCAGCAGTTTTTCATAGCCGTCGGTGTAGACCTGCACCTTCTGGCGAGCGGTCTGTTCGTCGGGCCAGCCGTAGATGGCCAACAGTCCTGGCCGAGCGCGGCGGGCGTTGGGCGAGGACTTGTCGCCGTGGAAGGCGCGGTACACGTTGTAGGGCCGGATATCCGCGATGGCGACCACCTGGACGTATTGGGGGTTGAGCGCGCCAATCAGCACGCCCCCTTCGTCGCCGGTGCCGATGATCCCGATCCGGACCGGCCGATCGGGCTGGCCATAGCCAAAATACTTGCTGCCCAGGCCCTTTTTGCTGTCCAGTCCCGCGCGGATTGTTTCCCTCAGCAATTCCCCGCGGGTCCATTCGCTGCCGATCGCCGCGTAGAAATTTTCCTGGCCGACTTCGCGTTGTTCGGGTTCGAGGTTCATACCTTGTACTCCGATCGATTCTCATCGGGCGCAATGCCTTCTGGCGTCGCGTCGCTATTGACATCGAACCATTCTGGATCGAACAGAAACCGCCGCTGCTGCCGGATGGCCATGTTCGAGACCAGGGCGATCACGGCGTCGGCCAGACCGGTTTGAGCGTCGCAGCGGGGCTCATTCAGCGGGTCCCGGTTGCGGATACACCAGGCCCAATGTTCGATCTGTTCGGTATACCCCCGGCTGATCGGACCGGTGGCCTCCTGCCGCTGTGCGGTCGGGGCGTAGCCGCTTTCGGTCGTATCGAGCACGACGGGTCCCGACCTGGCGGCCTGGACCGCCGTTTGGCGATCGTCCGCCAGCAGCTGCACATCGTATTCGCGGTCGACGATGATCGTGCCCTTGGTACCCATGACCACTTCCCCGTAGCCGCCGAAGCCGTTGCCGTTGATGGACGAATAGGTGACGACGATCCGTTTGTTCTTCGGATCCGATTCGTAATCGGGCGCGGGGAATTCATAGCCGCAGTAGACGTGATCGTCGACTTGACGGTCGAGCGGAAAAATGTGGCGGCCGCCGACGCCGTAGACAGCCAGGGGATGAACTTTTTTCGTTCCGTCCCCGTGCGCCTTGCTGATGAAAATGCTGGCGGCGTCCAGCTGATGGCTGCCCAGCTCGGCCATCAACCCGCCCCCGGTCCGTTCAAACAACCGCCAGCGGATCAGTTCTTCCAGCGGCGAGAGGATGGTTTTCTTGCCGTCCGGCCCGACCAGTTCGACCGGTTGATAACCGTATTTTTCTGCGTGGACGTCTTTGTCCAGGAGGCGGATCCTGTTCCAGCGGCGTTGGGCCTCGGCCCACTGGCGTTCGGTACTCCAGCCACGTTCCCAAGCCCCCGTTTCCTGCTGGGCCATCTCCGCCAGCCGCTGGAGCAGCTGGTCCGACTTTTGCTGAGCGGAGGCCAGCTGACTTTCCAGCGTGGAGTCGGGCAGCGGCGGCTGCCAGCTGTCGCTGCCGGGCATGTTGCCACGATGCCACTGGGCTCGAATGTGATGAATGTCACCGATCAGCCCGCGGCGGATCATGTGGGCCACGTTATCGTACAGCATGCTGTAGTGCCGCTGATGACCGATGGCCAGCACCTTGTCCAGCGAACGGCTCTGCCGGGCCATCTCCTTGCACTGGTGGACGCGGTGCGCCATCAGCTTTTCGCACAGCACGTGCTTCCCCCTCCGCATGGCCTTGATGGAGGCCTCGGCGTGGAGGTGGAGTGGCAGAGCGATGATGACGCCTTCGACTTGGGGATCTTCCAGCAGCTGTTCGTAGCCATCGGTATAAACGGCGATCTGGCGGCGGGCGTCCGATTCGCTGGAGTAGCCGTATTTTTTGATCAGGCCGGGCCGAGCTTCGGCTGCCGAGACGCTGGAGTCGTCCCCATGAAACGCTCGGTACACGTTGGAAGGCCGGATGTCCGCGATGGCGACCACCTGGACGTAGTCCGGATTGATCGCTCCCAGCAACACGCCCCCTTCGTCCCCGGTACCGATCAGGCCGACGCGGACCGGATTTGGCAAACTGCTGCCGTAACCGAAATAGACCGCTCCCAGGCCCACGCCCCCGACCACGCCGGCCGCCACGCCGCCCCGCAGAAAATCCCTGCGCGAAAACTCCGTCTCCCCGCCGGCCGCCTGCCGATCGCTTGCCGCCGGAACTTGTTTTTTTACTTGGTGCATCCAGTGTCTCCTTGGCTGGAAGGCCGGCAGCAGTTGGATAGCCAGGGGTGCAAAAAGTAATCCAAACCTGCCCACCGCCCGGCCGGCGATCCCATGATCAGAAAGCAGCCGAACATCATGATGATCTGGTAGCCGACCATCTGGTAACCGACGGTCCAGGGCGGGCGCGAGAGAATGACCATCAGCAGGAACGTGCCCGCGCCAAAGGCGGCCAGCCGAGTGAGCAGTCCCACCAAGAGGCAACCCCCGATGGCAAAGTGGCTGTACTTGACAAACGCATCAAAACGCTCAATGCCCGACTTCGCTTCCGGCATTTCACCCAGCCGCTGTTGCTGGTCGGCGGTAGCCAGCGATTTTAGTTCTTGCCGGTACTGGCGTTCGATTTCTTCTACCTCGCCACGAATTTGCCAGGCTTTGGCACGGGCCTCCGCCTGCTTGCTGTCAATCCTCTGCTGCTCAAACGGCGTCTCCCTCGCCGAACGGCTGGCCGCCATCACCTGCTGGCGAAACAGCTCGTGACGGTACGCGACCAACTCCCCCCGCGTGTCGTCAAAATGGGCACCCAAGCGGCCGTCGTAGTAGGCGAAAATTTGGCGAGCCTTATCTTGTTGGGCTTGATCGAATGCGTAGTAGCGGACCAGGTTCTGTTTGTAGCGCCCCCAGTCGTCGATGATCATCCGGTACCAGTCGACATAAGCCCGCTGCTGATACCGCCTCCACTGTTCTGGTTCGGCCACCGCATCGTGCGGATTCGGCTTGTCTTCCAACGGCTGGACCATCAAGCGGTTCCAGCCGTGATAGTCCGGCAGACCGGCTTTGAACCACTCGGCCAAAAAGCCCTCCGAACCGGACAGGAAGGTGGCCGAAGTGAAGTCGCGGTTGAGGTTCTTTTCACGAGCCCCGTTGAAGAAGTACCAGCCGATCGACATCCGCAGACCGATCAGGCAGACGATGGCCAGGGCGGACATGGTATAAAAGCTGCGGCCAGTGGCCAGCTGAGCGTTTGTCATCGCGTCAAGCTCGTCAAAGACATGCCAGCAGAAAGGCGACTTGTCGCACGGCTGCCGACAAGAAATCTTGGGGGGCAGGATGTGGGGGGCGGGCACACGTCGACCCGATCCTTCTCAAACCAGCCGCTCGCCCATACCGGCGGCCGCGGCAGCGCAGCATCCATGCCATATCACCGGTATTATTATAGGCGAACCCGGATTTGCCAACCTAGCGACATTCACCCACCTTGCTCACCAACTCCGTCGCCAGCGACGATAAGTCTTTGCCTGACAAGGAACTGACAAGGAAAACGCCGCGATTTGACCGGAAGCTTGTCGAGGAAGCGGCAGGTGATGGATGATACGTCAAGGATCCCCTGGCGACGCCGGACCGCGTCGGGCACCGAATTGGCCGTCGCCTGGCCGATGGCTTGTGAGAAACGCGGAGTAAACAATTGATGCGCATCGTGCTCTGCTACCCGGTCGAGGCAGGCCATGTCGAGCAAATCCGAGCGGCGGCACCCGGCTGGGAGGTGATCGACGCCGGCCAGCAGCGGATCGCCGACGAATTGCCCACGGCCTCGATCCTCTGCGGGCATGTCAAGGTCCCCGTCCCCTGGGATGAAGTCGTGAGCAAAGGCCAATTGAAGTGGATCCAGTCGTCTGCCGCCGGGCTGGACCACTGCCTGGTCCCCTCGGTGGTCGACTCGGACATCCAAGTAACCAGCGCCTCAGGTGTCCTGGCCGACCAGGTGGCCGAACATACCCTGGCTCTGATCCTGGCCAGCCTCCGCCGTCTCCCGCTGTTCTGGCGGGCCCAAGGTGAAAAACAATTCCAGCGGCAACCCACACGCGATCTGCACCGCGCCACCGTTGGTATCGTCGGCTTCGGTGGAATCGGGCGTCGGGTGGCAGAACTGTTGGCCGGATTCAAAACCCGCATCGTGGCCACCGACATGTTTCCGGTAGACCAACCGGACCATGTCGATCAGCTGTGGCCGGCAGACCAGTTACCGCGACTGTTGGGCCAAAGCGACATTGTGATTTTGTGCGTGCCTTTAACCGAAGTCACACACGGGATGATCAACGCACGGATGTTCGGCATGATGAAACCGCAGGCCCTGCTGGTCAACGTCGCGCGCGGACCGATCGTGGTGGAGGCCGACCTGGTGGAGGCCTTGCGTCGCCAGACGATCGCCGCGGCCGCGCTGGATGTCACCGCACAGGAACCGCTGCCACCCGAAAGTGCCTTGTGGGATCTGGCCAACGTGCTCATCACGCCGCACGTGGCCGGCCAGAGCGTCAGGCGAAGCGACGACATGACCGACTTTTTCTGCCAGAACCTGGACCGCTTTCTGCGCGGACAGCCGCTGCGGAACCTGGTCGATAAACGGCTGGGCTACCCGGTGCGGAGCGGCCACTGACGTGCCATCACTCCCAGCTCCGGCAGAGGGGGGAGAGAGGGGGCAGAAAGGGGGAGCAGAGGCGGCGGGGACGGCACGCTCCCAGCCAAACGGACCCTCTGGCCATGCCGAAGTTTCAAGCATCGGTAAATGTCCATGGTTGGAGCGAATTTTCAGGCCGCCGCCGCGGCAGGCAGGCAAACTCGTCTTGCCGCAGCTTGGCGGGTCCTTGGTAAGATAATATAAGTTGAGCGGGCTGAGCGGCTCGCGGCCTGTTTGCCTTGCACAGCGGAACCGGCCCGGTGAGGCAGTTCACCTCGATTTTTTGTCACCCACCGGCAGAACCTTGATGTCGACAACCACGATTCAACAGCTTCAGCAGACCATCACGCTGGGCGGACGGCCATCGAATCGTTGTCCGCTGGATCTTCTGCAAGGTTACGAACAGATCCTTAACAACCAGCGTTTCAGCTGGACCGAGCATCATCGGCTGCTTCGCAAGCTGGGTTCCGGCGGGCAGGGCGTGGTGTATTTGACTGAGCGTCGGGGGACGGACCACTTCACCCTCCCGGTCGCTCTGAAAATATTCGCTCCGCAACGTTACGAAAGTGTCAGCGAGTACGAAGAGGCCATGCAAGGCATCGCGCGGGTTTCCGCTCAAGTCGCACAGATCCAACAAGACAATTTGCTGGACGTGCATAATTTTGTTGAGCGGAATCGGATTCGCATGATGGAAATGGAGTGGGTGGACGGCTTCGACCTGGGCCGGTTGCTGACCACCGAGATGCTAAATCGTTCGCGGCATCGCGTCAGCGCGCGGCGGTGGGAGTATCTGAACAATGTGATTGTGACCAGCGGGCCCGCTCAGCCCAGGCTGAAACCGGGCGTGGCGGTGGCGGTCCTGCGGGACGTGCTGGCCGCCCTGGCCGCTTTGCATCGCGAAGGCATCGTGCACGGCGATGTCAAACCGTCCAACATCATGTTGAAGCGGACGGGGAATGCAAAGCTGGTCGATATCGGTTCGGCGTTCGAAGTCGCCGACGCTCCGCCCACCCGCACCTGCACGCCTGCCTACGCCGCGCCCGAGGTGCTGGAGGGAAGCGAGTACACGCCCCGTTCCGACCTGGCCAGCGTCGGCTATGTGCTGGTCGAATTGCTGGCGGGCGTCCCGCCGTTCGCCGGGGTGGAAGGCCTGCGGCAACTGCTGGAGGCCAAACGGCTGATGGCCCGCCGCCTGCCAGACATCTTGCCCGAAGAAGTGGTCGTGAACGAACTGCTGATGAATTTTTGCCGAGGCCTGGTCTCGGCAGACCCCTCGCGCCGATTCCCCAGCGCCGAAGCGGCCGATCTGCTGGAAGAAGGGGCCGCCCATTTCCTGCGTCAGCTGACGATGAGCAACCTAGGCAGCGAGTACGACAACGAAATCCGGCTGTGGCTGGAAGAGCTGGACTAGGCGGGCGGAATGGTGTGCAGAACACCAGAATAACGCAGTCCCGAACAACGCGGTCCCGAATAAAACAGTCCAGAATAATGCAACGGAGAAAAATTGGCTCCGTTGTTCGTTAAAGCCATTCAGACGCTGGGGCCCACAAGCCATCGGGGCGGTTCGCTCGGCAGTGCCCAGCCATCGGGGCGGGGGCGGTTGCTTGACCCTGGCCAGCCCTCAAGCGGCTGGGCGGCACTGGCATAGCCGTGGGGGGATTGGTCTACATCGAGCCCCGCCAGCTGGTTGCTCTTTTCGCCTTTAGGGTCTTCAAAGAAATCTGTGGGTAAGAGGCGACTGATATTGGAAAGGAAATAGCCCGTTGAAAAGGGGAATTGCGCCGG
>WVZU01000349.1:0-278 GCA_011772275.1 Planctomycetales bacterium
AGTGCTCAGCATCCGGCCGTTGGGGCTCGCTTGCCCACGCTGCAATTGCGGGCCCTGACCACCGGCTGGGGTGATGTGCAGCTGAGCGACCTGCGGGGCAACGTCGTACTTTTAAATTTTTGGGGAACCTGGTGTGGTCCCTGTCGGCAGGAATTACCCCACTTGGCCGATATCTATGCTCGTTTTGGCACCCGCAAGGATTTTCGCCTCCTGGCCGTCTCCTGCGGCTTGAAGGGAGACGACCGCGATCTGGCGGCGCTGGGTCGTGAGACGCGTGA
>WVZU01000349.1:303-29623 GCA_011772275.1 Planctomycetales bacterium
GCCGACATATGCCGATCCTGGTGGGGAAACGCGCCGCGGGGTGATTGCGGTCAGCGGTGCGGAGTTCGTGTACCCGACAACGTTGCTGCTGGACCGACAGACGGCGATTCAGGGTGTCTGGGTTGGCTATGCGAGGGCCTACCCGCAGCAGATGAGCCAGAGGATCGAGCAATTGCTAGCACGGCCCGTTCGGGCAGATGCCGGCTAATGCGAATTTCTCACCAAGTTTGTAAAAAGCGATGGCAAGTCTTTTCCTGATCCTGGCAAGGAAGACAACGCGATTTGACTTCCAGCGGATGCATGATGCGTGAAGTTTTAAATTGCGATGTCTGAGGGGGTCAGGCAAAGACCTGGCTGTCGTGCAGCAGAGGGCTTGTGAGAAATCCGTGTCTGGCCCTCAGACTGTTACAGCGTCTGCCTTCGCTGGGCGACCTGATTTTCCTGGGGCCTCCTGGACCTGCGGCTGGCGCCCCGGTCTGTTGTCACTTACCGCTTCGCGGCTGGCGACCCGACCGGTCATCCAGAAAACGGTCTTGGGGCTAGCACCCAACTGGCGATTGCGTTGTCGTTTGGGGTTGTTGTCCGTCTGATCCACTGCTACCATCCGCCGCTCTTCGCAGCCGCTACGGCATCGGTCCGCCCGCTCGTTGTACGGCGGCCTTTCGACGACGCAACCTTTGCAAGCCGCCTTGTGTCCGAACTGTTGCTGGGCGGTTGGCACCCATTGAATTACGAGGCTGGTGGGAGAAGTTTCGCCATGCGAACGGGTTCGCTTCGATACGGCACTGTCTGGGTCGTCTTGTTGGTCTGCCTGGGCTGTACGGGCAATTCGAACCTGGCCAACCGATTCGGAGCAAATTCCGGCGGGGGGCCTTTTGCCGGTGGGCCATTTGCCGGGTCCCTGGGGACGACTGCGTCGGTCCAAGTCCGCGAAATGGAGAAGTGGCAGCAACACGCCGCCAGCGAATACCAGCGCATGGAGGCCCAGTTGGCAGGGTTAACGCGGCGCAACGAAACGCTGGAGGCACAGATCACCAACGCTCAGCGCCACGCGCAATTGCAGGACCAGCACTTGGCCGACATCAGCCGCCGGCTCAAACAATCGACGGCCGAATTGGGCCAGTACCGTAGCCGCGAACAGCAAAGCCAGTCGCAGCATTCTTCGCTGGACGACGCAAATCAGCAAAAGAACCGCCAGCTCGCAGCTGCTCGCCGCGATGTGCAGCGTCTGGAGGCCCAGCTGGTGCGATTGGAACGTGAGCTCCAAAACAAGCAGGACCAGTTGGCGCGGGCCAGGCAGGAGCAGGCGGAAGCAAAGCAAACGGCCGACACGCTGTTGGCGGCCAGCCGTCGCCGCGGGAACGCTTCGATCACACCCAACTCAAACATCTCGCTGGCCGAGATTGACATTCCGGGGGTCGACATCCGCCGGGACGGCGAGGTTTTGAGGGTCCCCCTTTCCAGTGATGAACTCTTTCCGCCGGGCACGGTCCAACTCCGGCCCGCCGGGGCCGATCTCCTGCGCCGCGTTTCCGCAGAAATATCGCGGGCTTTTCCGGACCAGCGGATTGGCGTCGAAGGGCACACCGACGACAGCACGATCTCGGGACCGTGGCGCGATCACCTGCACCTCTCGTCGGCCCAGGCTATGGCAGCCTACGAATGGATGGCGCGGCAGGGCCTGTTTCTTGCCAAACAGCTGCACGTCGTGGGACATGGGGCCAATCACCCGCTCTACTCCAGCGCCACGGCAGAAGGGCGGCGTGGGAACCGCCGCTTGGAACTGGTGATCTACCCGGAAGCGGTTCCTTCCCAGTGAACTAAACCGGGCTCCCGCGGGTTGGGTCGAGCTGCCGGGGGCATTGGTTCGATACCCCGGCTTTCCGGGGTGCTGGGAGTTTCTTGTGGCCCTCAGGTTTTTCGGTCAGCCGACGGCGCAGAGCGGGTGAATCCCACCTGCGGCGAACCGGTCGCTCTAACGTCATGGCCTCCTCGCGGATTAGAATGGGAATTCAGGAGCCGGTCGGGCTGGGGCCGGCTGGGGGGTGACAAGCCTGTTTTGAGGAAGGTGGGTGGCTGGGTGGTTTGGCAGCGGTCGGTAGTCTGCGAGGGTGGATTGGTGGGTGTGTCGGTGAGCGGCGGGGGAAATGAGGACGAATAGTTGATGATTGCGATTGTTGACCACCAGATTTGCAATTTGCGCAGCGTGGAGAAGGCTTTCGAGCGCCTGGGTTTTCGTGCTGTGGTGACGGACGATGCGGCCGTCTTGGCCGACGCGGAAAAGATTGTGCTGCCTGGGGTGGGTGCTTTTGAAGATGCGATGATCCAGCTGCGGCGCCGCAAGCTGGTCGAACCGCTGCGGGAGGCCATCCAGCAGGGTCGGCCTTTCCTTGGCATCTGCCTGGGCCTGCAGCTGCTGTTTGAGCGGAGTTACGAACATGGACAGCACGAGGGGCTGGGGGTCCTCAGGGGCGAGGTGGTGCCGTTTGACTTGCCCAGCAGGTGGAAGGTGCCGCACATGGGTTGGAATCAGCTGGAATTCGACCGGGAGGTCCCGATATTGAAAGGGCTGGCCAGCGGCAGTTACTTCTATTTTGTTCACTCGTATTTTGTCGTACCCCAGGACCCTGGCATCGTCGCGGGTCGTGCCGATTACGGTGCGCCGTTTTGCGCTATGGTGTGGAGCGGCAATCTCTATGCGACTCAGTTCCATCCGGAAAAGAGCCAGGCGAACGGCTTGCGGCTCTTGCGCAACTTTGCCGAACTGGGCGTTTGAGCAGGGCGTGGGGCACCTTGAAAGAGTGGCAGGCTTGTGCCATATTTCGGGTTTATTTAGCGGTGATTCCGGGATTCTCACCCGCTTTGTAGCCAGCGGCGGGTGGGGAGAACCCCGGGTTAAGATTTGGCAACCTGCGGTCCGGCGATTTCGATTGATACTACGGGCCGGCCGGGGGTGGCAGCGTCGGCGGAAACATGCAGATCTGGGCGGCGATCGACTTACGAAATGGACATTGCGTCCGCCTCTGGCAGGGAGACTACCAGCAGGAAACGATTTACGACGACGATCCTGCCGCCGTCGCCGCTCGATGGGTCCGCGAAGGTGCCCGGTTCCTGCACCTGGTGGACTTGGATGGGGCTCGGCAGGGACGGTTGATCAATGTGGAGGCGGTGCAGAAGATCGTGGCCACGGTGGACGTTCCCTGCGAGCTGGGGGGTGGGATTCGCGATCAGAAAACCGTGGATCAGCTGCTGGAGATGGGGCTTAGCCGGCTGATCGTTGGCACGCGGGCTCTGCAACAGCCCGACTGGTTCCGCCAGATGGCTCGCCGCTATCCGCACAAGCTGGTTTTGGGGGTCGATGCTCGGCAGGGATATGTGGCCACGGAGGGTTGGTTGGAGACCAGCCAGTTACCGGCCACCGAATTGGCTCGACAGTTTAACGACGAACCGTTGGCCGCCGTGATTTACACCGACATTGCCACGGACGGCACCTTAACCGGTCCGAACGTGTCCGCTGTTGGCCAGCTGCGCGAGGCGATAGACCTGCCGGTGATCGCTTCGGGTGGCGTGGGTTGCGCCGAGGACGTGGCACGCTTGGCCGCGACGGGCGTGACGGGTTGCATCATTGGAAAAGCGTTGTATGAAGGAAAGCTGACGATGGCCGAAGCACTGGCGGCCGCGTCGGTTGCGGAGGTTTAACAAGCCTTACGGAGTTGGAAGGGCGTGCGGGAGCCATCCGCACGGATCAGCCACCGCCCCAACCGATGGTGTTCGGGCAGCGCCCAGGTTTCTTTGAGGAATTCACAAGATGGCAAAGCACAACATCGAAGACTTGCGAAATATCGCGCTGGTCGGTCATGGCTCGAGTGGCAAAACCACCGTGGCCGACAAGTTCCTGACACTAACCGGTACGGTGAATGCGAATCCCAGCGTCGATGACGGGACCAGCATTTGCGACTTTGACGAGGAGGAAAAACAGCACAAGTACTCGATTGAGGCGAGCGTGACGCACTTTGAACATGCGGGAAAGCGGTTTCATGTCATCGATACGCCAGGCTATCCCGATCTGATCGGCCAGGCGATTGGTGCACTGCGTGGCGTCGATACGGCGGCCATCTTTATCGAGGCCAGCGCCGGGATCAAGGTCAATACACGTCGTGTTTTCCAGGAGGCGGCGGAAGCGGGGGTCGGCCGCGTGATCGTGATCAGCAAGATGGATGCGGAGAATATCGATTTTCCGGCGCTGCTGAGCAGCATCAAGGAGATGTTCGGCAACGCCTGCGTCCCGCTCAACGTGCCACTGGGCCAGGGGGCCAATTTCCACGGCGTGGCCAGCACGCTGAAAGTGTCAGAAGACACGGCTGACGCCCTGGTGGATCCTGCCGAAATTTACGAACCGTTGATCGAGTCGATCATTGAGGTCGATGAAGCGGTTATGGAGCGCTACTTCGAGGGGACGATGCCCAGCGATTCGGAGTTGTCGGGGTTGATCATTCGTGCCGTTGCCTCGGGGACGTTGATCCCGATCCTCTGCGTGTCGGGCAAGACCGGCACCGGTGTTCCCGAACTGCTGGACGCGTTGGCCAGTTGTGCCTTGCCGCCGACGGCGATCGACCGCAAGGCGCACAAGGAGGGCGACGAAGTGACGATTAAGGCCGATGCCTCCGCGCCGCTGGCGGCCCAGGTCTTCAAAACCCGGATTGACCCGTTCGTACAGAAGTTGAATTTCATTCGGATCTATTCCGGTACGCTGAAGAAAGACAGCCAGGTTCCCAGTTCGGCCAGTCGCAAGGGCATCAAGATTGGGCCGCTGCTGCAAGTCCAGGCCGGCGATACCTCGCCGATCGATCAGGCCGGTCCTGGCGACATCGTGGCGGTCGCCAAGCTGGAGGACTTGCATACCGGCGACAGCCTGGGCGAAGTGCAACTGCCGGAAATCACGTTCCCTACGCCGATGGTGGGGCTGGCCGTACAGCCCAAGAGCCGCGGGGACGAGGCGAAGCTATCGTCGGCCCTGCACAAGATTTGCGAGGAGGATCCCACGGTCAGGCTGGACCATGACCAGGAGACGAAGGAATTGGTCATTAATGGGATGAGCGAGTTGCACCTGAAGCTGATTCAGGAGCGGCTCAAACGGCGGGACAAGGTCGAAGTCAACACGAAAGAACCGAAGATTCCCTATCGCGAAACCATCCAGGCCGACGCCGAAGGAAGTTATCGCCACAAGAAGCAGTCGGGCGGTTCCGGACAGTTCGCAGAAGTGCATATCCGCATGCACCCTTTCCCGGAAGGTACCAACCCGGAAGAGTACGCGACGAAGGATCGGTTTCCCCAAATCAAAAAATTCACGCACCACCCCGCCAGCAACTTTCTATGGGTTGATTCGGTGGTGGGCGGTTCGATTCCGGGCAATTTCATGCCGGCGGTGGAAAAAGGTTTCCTGGAACGCATCAACCGCGGGGTGGTGGCCGGTTACAAGGTGCAGAACGTCTGCGTCGACGTCCATTTCGGCAAAGACCATCCGGTCGATAGCAATGAAACGGCCTTTCGTACCGCGGCGTCGAATGTCTTTAGGGAAGTTTTCGAGAAAGCCAAACCGTCCCTGTTGGAACCGATTGTAAAGATCCATGTGACGATCCCTGGCGACAAGATGGGCGACGTCAACAGCGACATGTCCACGCGGCGGGGTAGAGTGCTGGGAATGGAATCGGCCGGTGGCGATTTGCAGACGGTGATTGCCGAGGTGCCGTTGGCCGAGGTGTCGACCTACGCGCGGGCCCTCTCCAGTATGACCGGTGGCCAAGGCAGCTACGTCATGGAATTTTCGCATTACGACGTGGTCCCGCCCAACATTCAGCAGCAAATCATCGCCAAGTCGAAGGTCAAGGAGGACGACAAGTAAGGCCGACCCCCTGCGGGTCGCCACCGGCCGAACTGGGAGCCCGGATTTCTCACCAGCCGTCTCCTGTACCACGACCGACGCTCTGCCGGGCCGCGGCAGACATCGCAAGATGATCCTCCACGCAGGCTGGGTACCCTGGCGGTCAAATCAGGTCGTCTTCCCTGCCAGGTAAAGACTTACCGATTCTGGCCACGAAGTTTGTGACACATCGGGTCCAGCGGCCCACGGCAGGTTTTGCTAAACCCGCTACACTGCCCTGGTCGAAGAACTTTACAGACTTCTTGATTTTGTCGATTTTGACGCCTAGGATTGGTGGGTTAGGAAGCTGCCAAGCGATATGGATGGGGGCTCAATTCCCATGCGTCGGTTAACCCTTTTCCTTTCCGGGAGCGATCTCTGTTGCGGCTGTATCGGTCCGGCTTAAGGCCGGACTGTTGCTGACAGCTGCCTGACCGACGTCCCAGCTCTGCCTGAAGACACAAGCATTTGCATATCCATCACTTGTCGACCGGCAGGGACGGCACCGTATGGGAGATATCCTCATGGCTTCCGATTTTCGTTTAAAAGAACAACTACCGATTATCACCGACAAGATCGTCAAAACCTACACGGAAGTAGGCACGATCAATCATCTGGGGCATTGCCCGCTGCCCAGTTACGAGCTGGTGATCGAGTGTGCCGAGGCGTTGAAGGAGATCATCTATCCGGGCTATCGTCGCCGCGAGGGTCTGCATTTGGGCAACGTGCAGTATCATGTGGGCGACCTGGTGGACAGCTTGCATGACAAGCTGACACAACAGATCAGTCGCGCCCTGCGCCACGAGGCGGGTGCCAGCTGCGATTACGAATCCGAGATCGACTACGAGGCGAAAGCGCAGGCGGCGGCGATCGCGTTTCTGGAGAAGATTCCCGAGGTCCGCAGAAAGTTATCGCTGGACGTGCAGGCCGCCTACGATGGCGACCCGGCGGTTAACAATCTGGACGAGGTGATCTTCTGCTATCCGGGGTTGGAAGCCGTCACGATTTATCGCCTGGCTCACGAATTGTACCACCTGAACATACCCTACATACCTCGTATGCTGACCGAATGGGCTCATGCCCGCACGGGGATCGACATTCATCCGGGGGCCCGGATTGGCCCGCATTTCTTTATCGATCATGGCACGGGTGTGGTGATCGGGCAGACCTGCGAGATCGGGGAGTATGTCAAGATCTACCAGGGCGTGACCCTGGGGGCGCTCAGCTTTCCCACCGACGTGGACGGCAAGCTGTTGCGTGGCGACCGCGTCAAACGCCATCCCACCATCGAGGACCGTGTCGTGATCTATGCCAATGCCACGGTGCTGGGCGGGAGGACGGTGATTGGGCACGATTCGGTGATTGGGTCCAGTGTCTGGCTGACGCGTTCGGTCAAGCCGCGGACGACGGTGGTGCTGGAAAAGCCTAAGCTGCGGATGCGTAGCGAGGCGGACGACGAGCTGGCGGCGGAAGCGAATTACCAGATCTGAGCGGTCTGGGTCGGCCTGCAAGTTGCCCTGCCGGGTGCTCGTTTTTATACTATCCCCACACCTTCACCTTGCCCGCTTGGGCGACGTTCGGAAATTGCTGCGCAGACGGGTAACGCCGTGAAACATTCCCTGGCGCTTGGTACGACGTTGTTTGGAGTCTGGCTGCTGTGGTCGGGCCATTACACGCCGTTGCTCATCGGTTGTGGTCTCGTCTCCTGTCTGCTGGTCGTCCTGTTGTCGCGTCGCATGGAGATTCTTGACGAGGAGACCGCTCCCGTGCACTTGGGCCTGCGTCCCTTCATTTATTACGCGCCCTGGCTGGTCAAGGAGATCGTGCTGGCCAATATCGATGTGGCATGGAGGATTCTGCAGCCGCGGATGCCCATTCAGCCGACGATCGTGCGGGTGAAGGCCAGCCAGCAGGGGGAGATCGGGCGCGTGATATTTGCCAACTCGATCACACTAACCCCCGGCACGGTTTCGATCGACATGGAGGGGGACATCATTACTGTCCACGCGTTGACCAGGGAGGCGGCCGAGTTTGAGGAAAGTGGCGAAATGGATCGCCGCGTAACAAAACTTGAGGTGCCGGATTGATGTTTGTTACGGCGGTGGCGGCGATCATTGTTACCATGAGCCTGGCGCTGCTTCGCGCCACGCTGGGGCCCACGGTCTTCGATCGTATTTTGGCCTTGAATGTCTTTGGCACGAAGACGGTTTTGCTGATCGCGGTCATGGGATTTCTGACGGGGCGGCCTGACTTTCTGGATCTGGCCCTGCTGTATGCCCTCTTGAACTTTATCGGCGTGATCGCCGTGTTGCGGTTTTCCAAGTATGGCCATTTTGCCGATCCTGAGCTGGGGAGGTGACGCGTGGGGATGGAATGGTTTGTGAACATCGTTAGTGGCCTTTGCCTGGTGATCGGATCGCTGTTCGCCGTCATCGGCGGGCTGGGAGTTCTCCGCTTGCCGGACTTCTATACCCGCATGCACGGGGCCGGGATTACCGACACGATGGGGGCCGGGCTGATCCTGGTCGGTCTGATGTTCCAGGGAGGTTTTTCGCTGGTGACGGTCAAGCTGCTGATGATCCTTTGCGTTCTGCTGACGACCAGCCCCACCGCCAGCCACGCGCTGGCCAAATCGGCGTTGCATTTCGGGCTGGAGCCGCGTGTTGTCGAAAAGGAGGCAGGTTCATGATCCAGGCCATCGATATCCTGGTGTTGGCCTTGCTGGCTTGTACGGCGGTCAGCGTGGTGCGGATGCGCAGTTTGTGGGCCGCGGTGATGTTAACCGGGATCTACAGCTTCCTGGGGGCGGGTTGGATGTTGGTGCTGGACGCGCCGGACGTAGCCTTCACAGAGGCTTCGGTGGGCGCCGGCATTGCGACGATCCTGATGCTGAGCACCCTGGCCTTGACCAGTACGGAGATGAAGCGCCCGGCCGCTTCGCCGGTCTTCCCCCTGCTGATCGTTGGCGTGACGGGTGCGGCCCTGTGCTACGGCACCCTGGACATGCCGCACTTCGGTGATCCGAACTCGCCGATCCACCAACATGTGGCCCCCGAATACCTGAAAGACGCGGTGCCGACCGTCCACCAGAAAGAATTGAAGGTGGGGATTGGCAACATTGTGACGACCGTGTTGGCCAGTTATCGAGGTTACGACACGCTGGGCGAGACCGTGGTGATCTTTACCGCGGGACTGGGCGTTCTCTTGCTGTTGCAGGGGCCGCGAAAGGCTGGCGGGTCGGACGGACGCGAGGAGGGCGCACCATGATCGTCCATTCGATTCTACGGATTGTCGCCAAGCTGCTGATTCCGTACATCCTGCTGTTCGCCCTGTATGTGCAATTCCACGGGGATTACGGTCCGGGCGGGGGGTTCCAGGCGGGGGTTATCTTCGCCGCAGGGTTCGTGCTGTATGCCCTGATCTTCGGCTTGGGTGCGGCACGGCGCTCTGCCCCGCCCGCCGTGGTCGAGTCGCTGATTGCCGTGGGGGTCTTGATTTTCGCCGGGACGGGCGTGGTCTGCATGCTGGGTGGCGGTAATTTTCTCGATTATAGCGCCTTGGACCACCACGATCCGCAACATGGGCAGCATCTGGGGATCCTGATCGTGGAACTAGGGGTGGGCATCACGGTGGCGGCCGTGATGATCTCGGTGTTCTTCGCGTTTGCCGGGCGGGGGCGGATTCGATGAGCACCGTGTGGGGACTGTACAACTACTGGATCGTCATCTTCTTGATGATGACCGGATTCTACATCGTGATTGCGCGACGCAATCTTGTCAAAAAAGTGATCGGTCTGAACATCTTTCAGATCGCGGTTTTCCTGCTGTACATCACGATGGGCAAGGTGGAAGAGGGCACGGCCCCGATTTTGCCAGCTCGCGATTTCCAGACCGGGGCAGAACTGCCGGCGTATTCCAATCCCCTGCCCAGCGTGTTGATTCTGACCGCCATCGTGGTGGGCATTGCCACGACAGCGCTGGCTCTGGCCCTGATCGTGCGTATCCAGGAAGCGTACGGGACGATCGAGGAGGACGAAATTTTGGCGCGGGACCGGGAGGGGTGATGCAGCACCATTTGCCGATCTTGCAGATCATCGTACCGCTGATTGCAGCGCCCCTGTGCGTTTTGATCCGCCAGCGGCACCTGGTTTTTGGCTTCACGCTGACCGTGTGCTGGGCCACGTTCGCCATGGCGATCATGGTGCTGGTCCGCGTGCTGGCGCCGGAAGCCAGCCACGACGGTGGGTTGCCAGGGGGACAGCTTACCTACCAGCTAGGGGGCTGGCTGGCGCCTTGGGGGATTGAATATCGGATCGACATCCTGAGCGCTTACATGTTGCTTTTTGTGTCGGGGATCGGCGCGGTGGTATTGTCTTACGCGCCCGCCAGTATCGCCCACGAAATTGCTCCCCAGCAGCACTACCAGTTTTGCGCGGCCTATTTGCTTTGCCTGGCGGGTCTGCTGGGGATTACGATTACCGGCGATTTGTTCAACCTGTTTGTGTTTCTGGAGATTTCGGCCCTTTCCTCGTACGCGTTGATCAGCCTGGGGGCCAGCCAGACCCGCAGGGCGTTGAAGGCCGCTTTTCAGTACCTGGTGATGGGCACGATCGGCGCCACGTTCATCCTGATCGGAGTCGGGTTGATCTATCAGATGACGGGCACTTTGAACATGGCCGATGTGGAAGCGCGGCTGGATACGGTAAGCGGGCCGCGGACGATCCTGGTGGCCTTTGCCTTCTTGTCGGTCGGGATCAGCCTCAAGGTGGCCCTGTTTCCCCTCCATGCCTGGTTGCCGGGCGCTTATGCCTACGCCCCGTCGGTAGTAACCGCCTTTCTGGCGGCTACGGCGACGAAGGTATCGGTCTACATCCTGCTGAGATTCATCTTCACGATTTTCAAGCCGAGTTTTGCCTTCGAGTCGTTGCCGTTCGATGCGGGGCTGATGACACTCTCGCTGGTCGGTATTCTCGTTGCCTCGACCGTGGCGATTTTTCAGACAAACATCAAGCGGATGTTGGCCTATTCCAGCGTAGCCCAGATCGGCTACATCGTGTTGGGGATCAGTTTTGCGTCGGTGCACGGATTGACCGGCGGTATCGTGCACCTTTTCAACCATGCGTTGATCAAGGGAGGGCTGTTTCTGGCGATGGGGTGCATCGCGCTGCGATTGGGATCGGTCGAACTGCAAGACATGCGGGGCATCGGTCGCCAGATGCCGTTTACCATGTTCGCTTGGGTCGTTGGGGGACTGGGNNGTGACTGCGGGTTTTATCAGCAAGTGGTATCTGATCGGCGCGGCTTTGGAACGAGGCTGGTGGCCCGTGGCGGCACTGACCTTGTTCAGCTCCTTGTTGGCTCTGATTTACGTCTGGCGGGTGGTGGAGGCGGCTTATTTTCAGAGTCCGCCTGAGGGTCAGCGGGAGGTGGGCGAAGCGCCACTGGGGATGTTGATACCCACGGGCGGATTGATTGCGGCCAGCGTGATTTTCGGACTTTGGACTTCGCTCTCGGCGGGTGTCGCCCGGCGAGCGGCGGAGGCACTTCTGGGAGCAATGCAGTGACCTCCGAAACGGCACTCAAGCTGGCTCTGGCCCTGCCGCTGCTGGCCACCTTCTTCACCACGATCTTCGCCGCTCGGCCGAACCTCCGCGAGCTGTGCACGCTGATCTTGGCGACGGTCCTGTTTGGGGTCGTGGCGTCGCTGACGCCGGAGGTGTTGGCGGGTGGGCGGCCGTCGATCACGTTGCTGGAAGTGCTGCCGGGCCTGGCGGTGGCCTTGCAAGTCGAACCGCTGGGAATGCTGTTCGCCCTGGTAGCCTCCGGGTTGTGGGTGGTGACCACCTGCTATTCGATCGGTTACATGCGGGCTCATCACGAGCGGCACCAGGGGCGTTTCTATGCCTGTTTCGCCATCGCCATTTTTGCTGCCATGGGGGCCGCGCTGTCGGGCAACATGTTTTCCCTGTTCATCTTTTACGAGGTGCTGACCCTTTCGACGTACCCCCTGGTCACCCATCACGGCACCGAGGTGGCCTGCCGGGGAGGTCGGACCTACCTGGGAATCCTCTTGTTCAGCTCGGTGGCTTTCCTCCTGCTGGCTGTCGCCTGGACGTGGGTCATCGCCGGCACGCTCGATTTCCAGCCCGGCGGCATTCTGCGGGGGAAGGCCAGCGAGGGCATGCTGCTGGTGTTATTGGCCCTGTATGTCTTCGGTACTGGCAAGGCGGCGGTGATGCCGCTGCACCGCTGGTTACCTGCCGCGATGGTGGCCCCCACGCCCGTCAGTGCCCTGTTGCACGCGGTGGCCGTCGTCAAGGTGGGCGTGCGTCTTTACCGTGATGAAAGTCGCCGTGTACATCTTTGGGATCGATTTGTTAAGCAGCAAAGGGATCAGCCTGCCGTTGATGTATGTGGCCGCGGTGACCGTGCTGACGGCGTCGCTGGTCGCCCTGACCAAGGACAACCTCAAGGCGCGGCTGGCCTATTCCACGGTCAGCCAGCTGTCCTACATCGTGCTGGGCGCAGCGCTGGCCAACCCGTGGGGAGTGATCGGAGGCAGCATGCACATTGCCATGCATGCTTTTGGAAAGATTACGTTGTTTTTCTGCGCCGGCGCGATTTATGNNCGCGATTTATGTGGCCGCGCACAAAACCGAGATCAGCGATATGCGTGGTATTGGCCGCACGATGCCCATTACGACGTTCGCCTTTCTGCTGGGATCGCTGAGCGTGATTGGTTTGCCGCCGTTTGGGGGTGCCTGGAGCAAATGGTACCTGGCCCTGGGCGCCGCGGAGGCGCATCAAGCGCTGCTGGTTGCCGTCCTGATGATCAGTTCGCTGCTGAACATTGCTTATCTGTTGCCCATCCCCGTACGTGGCTTTTTCTCGGCTCCCGACGAGGCTGCAGGTCCCGTACAGATTAAGGAAGCGCCCCTGTTTTGCCTGGTCCCCTTGTGTTTCACGGCGGTAGGAGGCATCGTGTTGTTTTTTGGTGCCGAGTGGCTTTATCAGTTGCTGGCGCCGTTGGCACCCTTTTGATCAGGAACGTGATAAGTTTGGAAGAGAGACACGATCAGAACGATCGCCGCCATCTGAAACAGATGGTCTCTGCCCTGGGCGTCCTGTGCGTCTTGTTGGGCGGTGCCGACCTGGTTTATCACAAACACGTCCATTTCGATTTCGAGTATTGGCTGGGGTTTTACGGCGGATTCGGTTTTGTCTCCTGCGTGGGCCTGGTGCTGGGTGCCCGGCTGCTGCGCAAATTACTGCAACGCGAGGAAGACTATTATGATCGATAGTCTGCCACCCGGCGTGTTGCTGATCGTGGGTGCGGGGGTGTTGCCGATGCTGTCTGGCCGATGGAGATCGGTCTGGACGCTACTCTTGCCCGTGGCCAGCGGCCTGCAACTGTGGGGGGCCTTCCCGGCAGGGACGTCACGAACCTTCGAACTGTTGGGTTACCCGCTGACACCCGTCCAGGCGGATCCGCTGAGCCTGGTGTGGGGCTACATATTTCATCTGGCTGCCTTTTTGTGCGCCCTTTATGCCTGGCACGTAAGAGACCTGGTGCAGCAAGTGGCGGCACTGATCTATGTTGGCGCTGCGCTGGGAGCGATCTTTGCTGGCGATCTGATCACGCTTTTTGTCTACTGGGAGCTGACGGCGATTTCCTCGGTCTTTTTGATTTGGGCCAGCCGCAGTGAACGGTCGTATCGCGCGGGCATGCGGTACCTGATTATGCAGGTGGGTTCGGGCGTGATCCTGCTGGCCGGAATTCTGTTCCACTACCGGGACACCGGTTCACTCGCGTTTGGAGATGCTTTTCACAAGATTCTTGCTCCCCTGCCGCTGGCATCGGACGGGCAATTCCTGGGGCTCAACTCACCCGGTACCGCCCTGATCTTTCTGGCGTTTGGCATCAAGGCGGCCTTTCCGCTGCTGCACAACTGGCTGCAGGATGCGTACCCCGAGGCCACCGTGACCGGCACGGTGTATTTGAGCGTGTTTACCACGAAGTTGGCCGTTTACGCTCTGGCCCGCGGTTTTCCCGGCACGGGAATACTGATTGGGATCGGCGCCACGATGGCCGTTTTCCCCTTGTTTTATGCTGCCATCGCAAACGACCTGCGTCGAGCGATGACTTACATTTTGAACAACCAGTTGGGATTCATGGTGACGGGCGTTGGTCTGGCGAATTTTGCCAGGCACCCCGAGGTGGCCCAGCTGGCCATCAACGGGACGGCGTCCCACGCCTTTGCGCACATCCTTTACGAGGGGTTGCTGTTCATGGCCTTGGGAGCGGTCCTTTACCGTAGCGGCACCATCCGCGGTTCCCAGTTGGGGGGGCTTTACAGATCGATGCCGTGGACCGCCGCTTTCTGCCTGGTCGGGGCGGCCTCCATCTCCGCCTTTCCGCTCTTCAGCGGCTTTGTCACCAAGTCGATGATCGTTTCAGCGGCCGCTGAGCAGCACCAAACGGCGGTCTGGTTGGCCCTGATGTTCGCATCCGTCGGCGTATTTCTGGTGGCCGGGATCCGGATTCCTGCGGTGACTTTTCTCGGTCCCCAGCGCGGTCCACGGCTTGCCGAGGCGCCGGGGTGGATGTTGGCCGCCATGGCCAGCAGCGCCGCTTTCTGCTTGCTACTTGGCATATGGCCCGCACCCCTGTACGCCCTCCTGCCTTATCCGGTGGAATACAAACCGTACACCGCAGCGCACGTCATCACCCAACTGCAGTTGCTGGCTTTCACCGGGCTGGCATTTGCAACGCTGAAGTTGCGGGGCCTCTACCCGGTCGAACGAGCGGCGATCAACCTGGACAGCGACTGGTTTTTTCGCAAACCGCTGCCGGCCGTCGTGGGCGGGTTGTACCGGTGGGGAGTTGCTCTGCGAGCGGGGGTCAGTCGTGTGGGCGAAGCCGTGCTAGTCGAGGCCCTGACGTGGGTCAAAAAACATTGCGGGCCCCCCGGGTTGCTGGGCCGTAGCTGGTCGACCGGCGGGATGGTGATCTGGGCCGCGATGTTACTGGGCGCTTATCTGATCCTCTATTATCTCTAGTCCCGTGTCCGGCCTCACATTTCGCAGTGGCCGGTGTGGTGAAAGTCGCCAAGACTTGCGGCGCAGGCAGAAGTTTCCGAGCAGCGTAGCGAGTTTTCGCTGGCTAAAAGTTAAGCATTCACAAAACAGTAGCCTGATTTGGCAGGGTGCGACGCTACCGCACAGCGTCCAGCTTTGCGTAATACGCTTGCAGTTCCCCTTCCAGATCCCGCATCAGTGCCGCCAGGTTGGCGTGGACGATCCGCGTGGGAATGGCAGACTCGGTGATAGGGTCCAGCCGCCGCGTGGTCGCAAGACGATCCGACCTGTGATGGAGGCGGTGACCGGCTGAGCGCATTTCGAAGCCTTTGTTCACGATGTGCTGGTAAGGTTCCAAGGTAACCAGTCCGACGACTCGCGAGTTCACCGCTTGCATAGAATTTCCTTTACTTGTGGGCGGACACATGTCTCGGCACTCATATGCCGCCAGGAGGGAGGTTTTACCGAAGGGGAAACGAGGCCGATCGAGACCGGCAGGGTTTCGTTTTCTTCGTCCAGCGTGGCAGGGGCGAGGTCCAGCAGTTGAAGTCGAGTGGCGGGGCGGGTACGGCCGGGAGGTATCTCCCGAAAAAATTGCTCGACATCGTCCAGCAGATGGTTTTTCCCGCACGCCGTCGAGGGCAGGGGGGTGGTAAGACAAGCGGCGTGAGGGGCGGTGGCTGGCCGTTTTGTCTTTGAAGACGGCAACGCCGTATCCGCAGGCTGCCCCCCCGTAATATGAATCATGAATTCGTAAGGCCCGATCTGGATCCGGGCCTGGTCTGTCAGGGTGGCACGGCTGTGGAGGCGACCATCGACCCGCAAAGCGGGCTGGTGGCCCAAGTGGCGAATCACGATCGCTTCCGGAGTCAGGAGCAGATAGCTGTGCAGTTCCGGGAAGTGATCGTCACCCAGGACGAGGTCGCAATCCGGACCGCTACCGATGAAGAATGTCCGACCATGCACCGGACGAAGCCTGTCTCGCGCTCGACCCCGCGTGATCTCCAGCTGGACGGTTGGAAATTTCGGGAGAAAATGCGGATGCGGCGTGCTGTGACGGTCGTGCGATTTCAGCAAGGATTGCATCGATTCCGCTTTGCTGCTGCTTAGTCCAAAGTCCTCAATGCCGGCTAGCCTAACTGCTTTCGGCAATTTCCTGCCGCCAAAGTGACCGCCAGTTGGCGACCGTTGAGCGAAATTTCTGATTCCGGTCCGTTCGATGCAGCTGGCGAAGCTGGTCGGATGGGACGACTGGCAAGGCTGGAAGCGCAGGGGACGCCTGTCGCAATCAAGCCGTGTGGCGTTTGGCCTGGGCGGGACGACGCGATTGCCAAACCCAGCAAAACCGGCAGGACACCGGTTGTCGGCGTGACGCGGCCAGGCCCCGGGGCCCTCTTTCCGCGGCGGGATGCGCTTTTGGGCCCGCCGCTCAGCCGGCCCGCCGGGCGGTACGGATCTGCGCCCGGGCTTGCAGGATGAGCCGGTCGCGGACGGCCAGCAGTTCCTGGGAGTTGGCTGGCCGCCGCAGGGCCTCGTCCAGCTGTTGCTGGGCCGCTTCCGCGTCCAGCTGGTCGGCCGGTACCGCGCGATGGGTCAGGACAGTGAGGGTGTTGCCGGACATTTCGACGAAGCCCCCGTCGACGTAATAGCGGCGGGTTTCGTTGCCTTCGACGATTCGCATTTCGCCGTAGCCCAGCCGGCCGATCAGCGGTGCGCGTCCCGGCGCGATCCCGATCTCGCCGTCGTACAGCGGCAGGGCGACAAACTGGGCGGGTGTTTCCAGAGCGGTCGTCTCCGGGGTGACCACGACGACGGACAGAATGCGTTGACCAGCCAGTTCGTATTTGGGGGATTCCATGGTTTATTTGTGGGGAGATGGAGGAAACCGCGATCGGGCGGGGAATGGACTTCCGGCTAGGCCTTGGCCGCCATCTTTTTGGCTTGTTCCTCGGCCTGGTCGATGGCCCCGACATACATAAATGCCTGTTCGGGCAGGTGATCCCATTTGCCTTCGCAGATTTCTTCGAAGCTGCGGATGGTCTCGTCCAGCGACGTAATTTCACCCGGCTTGCCGGTGAAGACTTCGGCCACGAGAAACGGTTGCGAGAGGAACCGCTCGATTCGCCGTGCCCGCTGGACAATGGTCTTGTCTTCTTCGCTCAGTTCTTCCACCCCCAGAATGGCGATGATATCCTGCAGTTCCCGGTAGCGCTGCAGGATGGTTTGCACACGGCGGGCGATGGCATAGTGCCGTTCACCCACGAGCTGCGGGTCGAGGATACGGCTGGAGGAGGCGAGCGGATCGATGGCGGGATAGATTCCTTTTTCCGAAATCGATCGTTCCAGGTAAATAAAGGCATCCAGCTGGCCAAAGGCGGTCGCCGGGGCGGGGTCGGTCGGGTCGTCGGCCGGGACGTACACGGCCTGCACGGAGGTGATGGCGCCTTTGTCGGTGGAAGCGATGCGTTCTTGGAGAGCGCCCATTTCGGTGGCCAGGGTAGGCTGATAGCCGACGGCCGACGGCATCCGTCCCAGCAGAGCGGAGACTTCGCTGCCGGCTTGCGAAAAGCGGAAAATGTTGTCGACAAACAGGAGGGTGTCCTTCCCGGTCGTATCACGGAAGTATTCGGCCATGGTGAGGGCGCTGAGTGCCACGCGGAGTCGAGCTCCGGGCGGTTCATTCATCTGCCCGAAGACCATGCAAGTCTGCTCAATGACGCTCCGCCCCGTATCGCCAATCTTGGCTTCTTGCATTTCGAGCCAGAGGTCGGTGCCTTCCCGTGTCCGTTCGCCGACGCCGGCGAAGACGGAGTAGCCGCCGTGGGCGCTGGCAATCCGCGCGATCAGTTCAGTGAGGATGACGGTCTTGCCCAGCCCGGCCCCGCCGAACAAGCCGGCCTTGCCGCCCCGGACAAAGGGTGTCAAAAGATCGATGACCTTGATACCCGTTTCAAACAGTTCCGTGCTGGTCGACAGTTGGCTGACATCGGGGGCGGCGCGATGGATGGGCCACCGCTGGTCGGCTTTTATCTCCCCGCGGCCATCGACCGGTTCTCCCATCAGGTTGAACACGCGGCCCAGCGTCGCCTCACCCACCGGCACGGTGACCGGGTTGCCCGTGTCGACACATTCCTGACCTCGCATGAGGCCGTCGGTGCTTCCCAGGGCCACGCAGCGGACCCGTCCGCCGCCCAGGTGTTGTTGCACCTCGCCGGTCAGCTGCAGCTGGATCCCTTTGTGGTCCGATTCGATCTTCACGGCGTTATAGATGGCGGGCAGGGAATCTTCGGGGAATTCGGCGTCGAAGGTCGATCCGATGACTTGAGTGATGTGTCCGACGGTACGAGCGGTTGCTGTGGCCATGGTCTTTGCTTTCCTGGTTTCAATTCCTGCCGGTGAGTAAGTTGGGGTTCGTAGGCTTTTTAAGCGTCATTCTTTGAGTGCCTCGACCCCGCCCATCACTTCCAGCAATTCGCCGGTGATTTGCGCTTGCCGCGCGCGGTTGTAGGTTCGGGACAGCGAGCGGATCAGGTCGTCGGCATTTTCCGTGGCCGATTTCATGGCGACCATGCGAGCGATCTGCTCGCTGACGGCCGCATCCAAAAAGCACTTAAACAGGCGTATTTTGAAGCTGGTGGGGATGACCTCTTCCAGAATCTGCGCGGCGGAGGGGAGGAACTCGTACTGCGACTCGGCCCGTCCTGCCGGGGCTGTCTGATCGTCGACTTCGGGCAGCCCCTCTTCCATGCTGCCCAGCGGCAGCAGCGTTTCGACGGTGGCTTCCTGCCGAGCGCTGCTGCGGAATTTCGTATAGGCGATATCGAGGCGGTCGAGTTGCCCGGTGGCGTAGTCGTTCAGGTAGCGGTTGGCCAGCACTTCCACCTCGTCAAAGCGCGGCTTGTCCTCGAAGTGCGTGAACGCTTCCTGAACGGGCTGCTGCCGATGTTTGAAGAAGGACAGACCCCGTTTGCCGGAAACCTCAAGTTCGCGCTGCGGCACGCTTTGGCCGAAATCCTCCCATCTCGCCTGGGCCCGCCGCAGCAGATTGCCGTTGTAGCCGCCGCACAGCCCGCGGTTGGAGGACAGCACCAAAAGGATGCCGCGGTGGGTGGTCTCGCGCGGTTCCAGCAGGGGGTGCGTCACCTCCAGGCCGGTACGGGTCAAATCGTGTAAAAGTTTCTTCATCCGGTCGGTGTAGGCGGTGGCCGCGTGGGCGCGGTCCATCGCCTGTTTGAACCGCGCCGTGGCGATCAATTCCATCGTCCGCGTGATCTTGCGAATGTTGCGGACACTTTTGCGACGCTTGTCTAGCGCTCGAGGATTGGCCATAGCCGAGGATCTAATTTACGGTGCCAAGGTCAAGGGGCTGGCCCCTGGCGGGGTCAGCCAGCGAGTCCGGCGGTCCGGCCGGCCCGCTGCTTACGCCATCACCGGTTGTGCGGGGGACTGCCGGGCTTCCTCCTCCCGGCGCTGACTGTCGTATTGACGCTGAAAATCGACCAGCGACTCTTTGATTTGGGCTTCGGTATCGTCATCCAGCTGTTGGGTTTCATCGATTTTTTGCCAGATCTCGTGTTTCTGTTCGCGAATGAACTGCTGGAAGCTTGTTTCCCACCGCGGGACTTCCTGGACGGGGATCTTGTCCAGGTAGCCCTTGGTGCCGGCGTAGATGCTGAGCACCTGATCGACGACGTGCATCGGTTTGTACTGACCCTGTTTCAGCAATTCGACCATACGGTATCCGCGATCGAGTTGGGCTTGGGTGGCGGCGTCCAATTCGGTGCCCAGTTGGGCGAAGGCTTCCAGCTCACGGAAGGCGGCCAGGTCCAGCCGCAGGCCGCCGGCGACCTTTTTCATGGCCTTGATTTGAGCGGCCCCGCCGACGCGGGAGACGGAGATACCGACGTTCATGGCGGGACGTTGGCCGGCAAAGAACAAGTCAGGTTGCAGGTAAATCTGACCGTCGGTGATCGAAATCACATTGGTGGGAATGTAGGCGGATACTTCGCCCTCCAGGGTTTCGATGATGGGCAGGGACGTCAGCGAGCCACCACCATTTTCGTCCGACAGTTTGGCGGACCGCTCCAGCAAGCGGCTATGGCAGTAGAAGACGTCGCCCGGATAGGCCTCGCGGCCGGGCGGGCGCCGCATCAGGAGGGACAGCTGACGGTACGCCTGGGCCTGTTTGGAAAGGTCGTCATAAACGACCAAAGTGTGCCCGCCGTGGAACATGAAATGTTCCGCCATCGCGGTCCCGGCGTAGGGAGCGATGTACTGCAGGGGGGCTGGCGCACTGGCACCGGCCACGATGACTGTGGTGTAGTCCATGGCCCCGTGCTTGCGGAGGACCTCGATCACGCCGGCCACCGACGAATCCTTTTGGCCGACCGCGACGTAAAAGCACTTTACGCCGGAATCTTTCTGGTTGATGATCGCGTCCAAGGCCACCGCCGTTTTTCCCGTCTTGCGATCGCCGATGATCAGTTCGCGCTGGCCACGTCCGATGGGGGTCATGGAGTCGATCGCCTTGATGCCGGTCTGTAGCGGCTCGCAGACGGGCTGCCGCTGGGAGACGCCCGGGGCGATGATTTCCAGGGGCCGCGACTCGCTGGTCACGATGGGGCCTTTCGCGTCCAGCGGGTTGCCCAAGGGGTCCACGACACGTCCGATCACGGCATCGCCCACCGGCACCGAGAGCAGCTTGCCCAGGCTGCGGACCTCGTCCCCCTGATGGATCTGGAGGAAGTCACCCAGGATGATGATGCCGACGGAGTTTTCTTCCAGGTTGAAGGCCAGCCCGTTGATCCCGCCGGGAAACTCGACCATCTCGCCGGCCATGACGCCGGAGAGGCCGTAGACGCGAGCGATCCCATCGCCCACCTCCAGCACCTCGCCCACTTCGCGGACGTCAATTTGCGATTCGTAGTTTTCCACTTCCTTCTGAATGATGGAAGCGAGTTCATCAGCTCGAAATTTCATCTTTCTCTACCTGGGGTTGCTGGGGGCGTGTGGCGGACGGAGGACGTTGCCACGCCGACCGGTCCTTTGCCTAAAGTTTGCTTGGGGTAAATTGAAATCGCTGCCGATTGGTTTCGATTTCCTCGACGTTTCGCTGGCGCAAGCGGGAACGGAGCTGCTGCAGGTTGGTGAGCACCGATCCATCGTAGACGGTATCGCCCACGCGCAGCTGGAGGCCGCCGATCAGGCGGGGGTCGGTCCGTACGACCAGCTCCGGTTCGCGGCCCAGCAGGGAGCGGATGCGGTCTTTCAGTGCCGCCGCGGTACTGTCGGCCAGGGTCGTGGCCGTGGTCACGTCGACGCGGACCCGCCCGCTGCGCTGGTTGTGCAGGTCGATCAGGCAGCCCAGGATCGCCCGCAAGTTGCCCAGGCGTTCGTTTTTGGCCACGACTCGCAGGAAATTTAACAGCAAGGGGGAAATCTGACCTCCCAGGGTCCGCTGGACAATGTCTCGCTTTTGATCGGCCGGGATCATGGGACTGGCCAGCAGTTTTTCGAAATCGGGAAAAGCGTCCAGGACGTCACCGACCAGCGACTGGAACTCCTGGATCACCGCCGCGGCCTCCCCCTGGGCCGCATCATACAGGGCCTTGGCATACACGGTGCCTACCCGTTGGCCCAGCACATCGATCGTCTTTTTCGGAGCGGTCATACTTGCTTTTTTCCCCGCGGTCGGCTCAGGCGGCATCTCCTGCCGACGTGGGTCACCAGGCGGTGGCGACTTGGGCCGCCTTTGCCGCTGCCCGCTTGTCAGTCCCCGTCGGCTTGGACGCTGAGAAAATCGCTTTGCGCCTCCTCGATCAAGCGACTGTGATCGTCGACCGACAGTTCCCGGCCGACAATCTGGCCGGCCAGGTCGACAGCCAGGTCCGCCGCACTGTCAGAGATCTCCTTCAGTGCGGCATCCTTAGCCGTTTCCACTTCGCGCAGCATCCGGTTGCCCTCTTCGGCGGCTTTGGCTTGCGCTTTTTCCACGATCTGCTGGCTGGTGTATTCCGCATCTCGTCGCGCCTCTTCCATGACCTTCCGCACCTCATCGGCCGCACCCGCCAGTTTGGCTTCGTATTCGGCGGTCAGCTTCCGGGCCTCTTCGGCCGCGTTTTCGGCCGTCGCGATATTGTCCGCGATGGCCTGCTCACGGCGTTCGAGCCCTTCGCAAATGGGTCCCCAGGCGAATTTCCAGAGGACGGCCAGGGTGACCAGGAACACGATCGCCGTCCAAATCGCCAAATCGACGTCGACGGCCAGCGGGTCCGCCGCGGCAGCCACCCTGGGCAGCAGAAGCAGCGCCAGAGTAAACCCGCCGAGAAACAGAACCCGTTCGAACAACAATTTGTTCATCAACGACCTCTTCGAATGTGAACTCTTTGTGTGTCGCCGCGTTCGCTGGCTAGTTGTTGAACAACATACAAACGATCAGGGCGAAAAACGTGGCACCTTCGATGAGGGCCGCGGAGATAATCATCGCCGTCTGAATGCTGCCGGCCACCTCAGGTTGCCGCGACATGCCCTCCACAGCCGCCGAACCGATCCGCCCGATACCCAAACCGGCGCCGATCAGGACCAGGCCCGCGCCAAACGCCCCACCGAAATACATGGAAAAGTTAGACTTCGTGCTGGCCGCTGCCGCGCCAGCCGCCGGCTGGCCGGCAGGGGCTTCGGCATCGTCCGCTGCCCAAGCGGCCGCGGGCAAAACCAGTAACGTCGCCAGTACCACCAATGCTCCAAGGCTTACAACTCCTCTCACGGCTTCATTCTCCTTTGTCCAGAAACAGAGTTTTTCGCATCATTCGGGCATGGTCCCACTAGTGCGGGTGAACTGCCATGCCAATAAACAACGCTGTGAGAAACGTGAATATATACGCTTGCAAAAACGCAACAAACAACTCCAACAACATCAGGGCCGTCGCGCCCAGCACACTGGCCGGTGTAACGCCGTACCAGGCGATGGAACCGGCACTGGCCGCGATGAAGGCCAGCAGGACCGCCAACACCAGGTGGCCCGCCATCATGTTGGCCAACAGACGAACGGCTAACACAATGTGTTTGATCAACAACCCCAGGACCTCAATCAAAAAAATCATGGGCAGCAGGAAAATCGCCAACACGAAGGGAAGGTCCATGTGCGGCACCTGCGCTTTCCAGAATCCCACCGCCCCCAGCTTGGACATGCCTGTCCCGACCACCATGGCGAAAGAGCAGAGCGCCAACATCCCTGTGCAGGCCAGGGCCCCGGTCGCCGAACCGGCCCAGGGGACCAGCCCCAACAGGTTGCAGGCCAGCACGAAAAAGAAGAGCGTCCACAAATAGGGCAGAAATCGATCTGCGTCGTGCTTGCCAATGGCCGGACGAGCCACCTCGTCACGGATGAACAGCAGCATTGCCTCCAGCAAGTTGGTCAGCCGGCCGCGTGGCCGGCCGCCCTGGACCGTGCGGTGGGCCAGGGGGACGAATAGCAAAATCAGGCCCACCGCCGCCACGACCTGCAACACCATGAACTTGGTCAGCGTCAGGTCAAATGCCTCCAGATGCGCGGCAGGGTTCGGCCCCAAGATCGGATTGGCCAACTGCAACGGCTGCGGAATCTCTAACTTGCCGCCTAGCAGCTGCGGCAACTCGAAATACGTGCTGTCCTGCACGTGATGGAAAAGATGCTCAGGGTTCAACGGATCGTGTTGCGCGCCAGCCATGCCTTACTGATCCTTACCCGCGGGATGGGTCGCCGCGATGCGCTGTGTCGTCACTACCGTGCTGATGCCCAGACAGACCAGGTAAATGGGCAGGATGTAATACACCAGCCCGGCCGCCTGCAAGACACCGCCATCCAGCGCGACCACCATACAAACTACCAGGGGGACGCCCATCCTCGGCAACATGCCCAGCAGGTGCTGGTAGGCCACCAGGTTCGGTGCGGTCACCACCTGGCCAATCAAGTCCCCGCCCATCGCGCCCGCCAGGCAAACGACCGCCGCCACCAGGCAGACGGCGATCCCCAGATTCCCATCCAGCAGCCAGCCCACGACCGCCAGCAGCCCTACAAAACCGCCAAGGACGCCATAACCCAGGGATGTCAAACCCGGTCGCCAGCGCCGCATTGTTGTGTTGTTGCTGTTCACCGCATTTCATCCACAGCCAACAAACCCGCCAAACGAGTCGAGTCTCCTGCTGGCCGTTACTTGCCTTGGCCACCGGTCATCTTTACCAGATGCCAAATCGCCAGCGTTAAGCCACCTGCGAAGCCCAGAATGGTAAAGACGACCTTGGTTCCCAGCCGATCGTCTACCCACAGACCGAAAACTCCGGGCAAAACCATCTCGATCGAAATGGTGATGACGCGGCTGGTCCAGGCCATCGCCTTGGCCATCGCGGACCGATCGTCAGGGGGGCCGGTCACAGGCTACGCGTAACAGAACGCCCCCCCTTGAAAATGAATCATCTTGCTCCTGGCCGTAAGCGGGAACCGTGTCGGACGGCCCCCGACGTCAGCCATCGTGCGGCGGCCGCGGGCCGCCAAAGTCGCCCAATGTAATCAAAGGGAAAATGCCGGTCAACCTGCCCGATGGACCCGAGGTAAATACCTTTTCCCCCGCCGGTTAGGCCAGGGTGCCCGCCCGAAGTCCCCCCCCAATTGTTGCCAAAAATAGACGTTCGAATTACACTAAAACGTATCAATTGTGGTCTATTCAATCCCCTGCCGGGGATGGTCATGACGGGCCGGTGGGTTTGCGGAAAACGGCGGTTTGCCGAGTCACCAGCCTGGCTGGGCGGACCGGACCAGGTATCCGTCGAGCGGGCTTTTCCAGTCTGGCCCGAGCGGTCAGGTTCAGGTTATCCGCCGCAAGTCCAGAGGTTGATACCGCGTCAGGGAAGTCGCCGAGACGAGAAATTATGTCGGCAGCGTTTTGCGACGCGGACGCCGACGAGGTAATCTTCCATGACGCCCACCTCTTTAAGGTCCCTAAATTGCAAAGTCCTGGCCCAGATGGCCAAAAAAGCAGGGGTTGCTGGCTGGCACGCGATGCGTAAAGAGGAACTGATCAAGGCCTTGGTCCGTGCCGCTCGGAAGAAAGCACGCAAAAAAACGGCTGGCGGCCGCGCCGTACGTACCGCCCCGCGAGGGACTGCAGCTGACGAGCAGACCGTGGCCCGTGCGAAATCGCGTGCCATCCAGCGGTTTCACTCCGCTCAGCGGCTCATGAAGCTGCTCGACGACCAGGGTGACCGCCGTCGGCGAGCGTCCAGGGACCGTCTGGTCGTGATGGTTCGCGGACCCTACTGGCTACAGGTCTCTTGGGAGTTGACCAGCCAGAGCGTCGAGCGGGCGGTGGCGGCTTTGGGCGAGCATTGGCATAACGCTCGGCCAATTCTCCGCCTCTTGTCCGTCCCTTCCGCCGGGGCTATCGAACAACGCATCCGCGACATCGACATTCACGGGGGCGTCAACACCTGGTACGTCGACGTCCAGGATCCGCCAGGCAAGTATCGGCTGGAAATCGGCTACCTGGCCGACAGCGGGGAATTCCAATCGCTGTGCCGCAGCAATGTCGTCACGACACCCACTCCGGGTGCTCGTGACGAACTGGACCACAACTGGGACGACGTTGCGCGGAATTGTGACAAGATCTATGCGATGAGCGGCGGGAACGAGGCGAGCGGTTCGGCAGGCGAGCTGCGGGAATTGTTTGAAGAGCGATTACGGCGGCCGATGGGTGCCCCGCTGGTGACACGCTACGGTGGTGGAGCGGACGGACTGATAAACCCAAAGCCGCTTGACTTTAACGTCGATGCCGAACTGATCGTGTACGGGGCATGCTCGCCGGGGACGCACGTGTCGTTTCGAGGCGAGCCGCTGGAAATACGGCACGACGGCACCTTCACCGTCCGCATGGCCATGCCGGATAAACGACAGGTCATCCCGGTGGCAGCCACCAGCAAGGACGGGGTGCAGCAGCAAACGATTGTGATCGCCGTCGAGCGGAATACGAAAGTGTTGGAGGCGGTCATTCGCGAACCGAACGAAGTCGCAGACGCGACCCGCCAGAAACCATAAGGCCTCCAACCTGGTGCAGACGAACTGCGGGCATGATCGGTCCCGATCCGGTCAGAATCAAAGACAGGTTTCCTTTGCTGACTCGAGGGCAACGGCGGTAACGGCCCCGGCTGGTGACGAGGCCTGTGGGATCGGCCACAGCCCCTCTTTCCCTTCAAGCCCGAATTTCTCACACACGGGGTGGCCAGCGACGGTGAGTCTTTGCATGGCAAGGAACACGTCCGTTTACCCGAACAGTCGGGCGAAAAGTCCCCTCGCGAGCACGCTCGCCACGGCCGGTCCGCTGTCCAGCGGCTCTTTTTTTCTTGCGTTTCAGCCCGTCTGGGGTTACGATGCTATCCAGCGATTCCTCTGCCGCAGATGGCGATTGATGTTTTGATGGGGTGAGCCGCTAACTGAGCTCAAAGGGAGCCTTCCTTATAAAGGGCTTGCGGGCCGTATAGCCGGCGCCCGGCGCGAGAGCTCCGGATCCAAGCGCTTGGATCACGAAACTCAAGTCCAAGGCACCCACCTGCAAGAAGGACGAGCTCGCCCTTGAGGCATCCGTCCCGACGTCGGCAGGGGAATTCGCTTTTTTCACCCTTTGGAGACGACCCCCCAGGGCAAGCTGGCAGGGGGCGGCAGGCTGCCCATCCAGATGACCGCGGGGCTGGACCGACTGCCAGCACATGCGTCCCTTACCGCTGACTGTCGCGGGGGGGATCCAGCGCCAGGGATTGGCCGAACAGAGGCAATGCATCCCGATCCGCCTATCGACCGCTCAATGCCCGACGTGACCGTCAAGCGGCAGCGACTGCTGGACCGCCTCCGTCAGTTCGATAGCTGTGCCGTGGCTTTCTCTGGCGGCGTCGATAGCGCCGTGGTCGCCCAGGCCGCTTTTTTGGCGATGGGGGAACGGGCGGTGGCGGTGACCGCGGTGAGCCCCAGCCTGGCCGAGGGAGAACTCGACAACGCGCGGCAGGTCGTGGGGCAGATTGGCATCCGTCACGAGACGATCGAGACCGGCGAACTGGCGAACCCCGCTTACGTGGCCAACCCGCCAGATCGCTGTTACCACTGCAAGACCGAGCTGTACGATCAGCTGGACAAACTGTGTAACCGCTTGGGGTTGGCGGTCATCGTCAACGGGGCCAATGCGGACGATCTGAGCGATTATCGTCCCGGCCAGCGGGCCGCTGGTCAGCATGGCGTGATCAGTCCGCTTGCCGAAAACGGGTTGAGCAAGGTTGAGGTGCGGCAGCTGGCGGCCGAGTGGGGATTGGCGGTGTGGGACAAGCCGGCGGCGCCGTGCCTCTCCAGCCGGATTGCCTACGGCGAAGAGGTGACGCCGCAGCGACTGGCGATGATCGACGCGGCCGAGCAGTTTTTGCGGGAGGCGGGGCTGGGCGAGGTCCGTGTTCGGTATCACCAGGGGGACCTGGCGCGGCTGGAGGTGCCGCTGGACCAGCTGCCGCAGCTGAGCGGGGGTGAATTTCGAGCCCGGCTGGTGGCGCGTCTGCGTGAGCTGGGATTCCGCTACGTGGCCCTGGATCTGGAAGGCTTTCGTTCCGGCAGCCAAAACCTGGTGTTACCCATCGAGATGGTCCAAGCTGGCGTGTTACGCCGCTGAGCGGCAGCTGGGTGGGCCCGAACGGGGGGGCGAGGCTCGACCCGCTTGTCCAACCAGCCCAGGCAACGGCTTGGCCGTCGTCGCGGACGTCCTGCGAGCAACCGGGCTAACTGTTGTGGTGCCGTCGATTGTGGCGGCGGCTCGTACGGCGACCCCCGCGGCCCGGCCGGGACGCTCTGTAGCCATGTTCGACGGCAAACCATTCGGCGTAGCGTTCACGATCCAGGTAACGGGAGTTGCGGGCGTCCAGGAGGTGGCCGATTTCGTGGATCAGGATATTGTTCAAGTAGAAGTCCTTGGCGGCCCGCTCGGTCCAGATCAATTGCCAGCTGTGCCGGGTTTTCTGTACCCAGCGACCCCCATACATCTCTGCTTCTTGGACCTGCGACGGCTTCGGCGGCCGGCCATGGTGCTCGACGCGGTCCGCCTCCAGCGGATACAGGTAAACGGCCGAACCCCATTGCATGCCGTAACAAGCGAATCGCTCTTTCTTCGTCGTCATGCGGCTCAGCTGGACCACTTCCAGCGGAGCCACAAACGGGGCCGGTAGCTGGCGGAGACGAGCACGAATGTCCTGGATCGTAACGACGTGTCGAAAACCTTTTCCGGCCGGTTGTTCAATAATACAGACGTCGTAAGGATCCGCCTTCTCCTCCCGCTCAGGCTCGTGCCAGTCTTCCGGTGGCGAGAACGGCAGCTTTTCGTTGCGCTGCAAGCCGCGCGCACGCTTGCCCGGTGCCGAACGCCCGCGGCTGGAAACCGCGACGCGAGCGTTTCGTCGTCTGAGCCCCGACAATTTGGAATCGCGCACCGGACGCATGAGTGTCTGACCTACAATAAAACTCGACGTAAACCAGGGCAAAAAACCAGTGAATGATCATCCTCGCCAGCCACTTCCTTGCTACCGCCCGTCTTGCAGCGGCAAAAAACGCCATCCTTCGCAAAGATGGGGCAGAACCGCAGCGGATGCAGTGCCACCAGGGCCCGTTCATTTCATCCTACGAGCGCCCTCTATGGTATACAAGTGAACATCGCAAGTCCCGGCTGCTCAACCGCTTAGAGTCGCGTTTTCAGATGGTCAGGTGTGCGCTGGTGTACCTGTGCATACAGGGTGCCGGTTGGGGACCCCCAGCCGGTTTGCACACCCCACGATCCGGGCGGGGCAACCGAACCGTGAGAAGTTGCTGCGCCGCGTGTCGGTCCGCCAGCCGCTCGGGCGGTTTGCGTTGCGGGTTGGGGGGCCACCGGCGGCGGCGGGGGGATGGCAGCGTTGGGCATGACAGCCGCGGGTAGCCANNAGCCGCGGGTAGCCAAGAGGCGGAGGGGGGCGGCGCCCCGCTGGGGGGAAGAAACGGGCCTGACGGATCAGGATCACCTAAATATAAGGTACAACATCAGGATGAGGACCAGCACCGCCGAGGCGCCCAGCGCGATCCAGATCCACATGGGCGGCTGCTTGCCGCGAGGACGCGTCGCTCGGGCCTGCAAGAGGGAGGCCGGGCGTCCCGGTTCCCCGCCCGCACTGGTATCGATCATGATCTGTTCTGTCTGTGGGGAGGCGGCCGGGCCGACCATCTCTTGCGTCAGCGGCTTGGCCTGCAGCAACCGCTGTTTGGATTTGCTGGCTGTCTGCCCTGACCGCGCCA
>WVZU01000030.1:0-2457 GCA_011772275.1 Planctomycetales bacterium
GCGTTCCGAACACCAAGGGGAGGGGACCGTCGCCGTTGGCACTGCCGGCCTGATTCCGCAACAGGTTGACGCGGATCATGTTCACTGGCGTGCCACCCCACTCCAGCGACCAGGTGTTGGTCGCCTTGTCATAAGTGGCTTTACCGAAGTTGACATCGCGGTCGGGTTCGACGTAGGCGGAACTTAAGTCCCCCGAACGGTGGAAGGCGGCGTATTGGACAGCCACGGCCTTGGCGGCGGCTTCTGCTTCGGCCTGTGTGCGACTGGCGCCCGGCCCCAGGCCGGAGACCAGTTCTCTGGCAGCCGCCAAGGTGGAGGCGTCCGCCCCAGCCTGCAGCTGGGTACGGAGGACTTTGATCTGGCCCACGTCAAAGACGAGACCGGTGATCCCCAGGAGGGCAATCAAGAGAAAGGCGCTGATGACGAAGACGGCCCCCCCGCCTCGCCGGGCGCGCCGTTGGGTGCTCTGGAAAAATCTCATCGCCATGTTCTCCCCATTTCGAAGGCTTGCCTGCTGATTATTCCTTCCGCATTTCGACTTCTGCGACCAGCGTGTTGTCGCTCAACCACATCATCACGCCCCAGTCGATGGCGGTAAACGGCACCGTGACCCGCACGTTGAAGGTCTCTCCGCGGCTGATACTGTCAACACTGGGTGTGATGGTGCGGGTGTATCCGCTGATACCCGCGGCGGTCAAATAGTTATCGATGGTCGCCAGGGCCTGGGCGTTGGTCGCCCCGACTGGCAGCCCGCGCCGCGCACCTTCCCGCGCTCCGTTGGTAATGATCTCCTGAACCATCATCATTCGTCCGAACTCGAAGATGCTCCAGTTGACCAGCAAGAACAGCAGGAGCACGATCGACAGTTCCAGGACCTCGGCACCTCGACGAGCGCGGCGTTTGCTGGCGGGCGTTCGCATGGCTCACTCCTTCCGCATCACGACAGTGGCGTTCAGCGTATTGTCCTCTAGCCAGGTCAAGACGATGCCAAAGTCGATTTCGGTGTAGGCCACCGAGACGGTGACGGTAATCGGATCCCCTTCGGCAACGGTATTCGCGTTGGGGACGATACTGCGGGTGTGCCCGGTGATGCCTTCGTTGGCCAGGTAGTTGTCGATGGTTGTCAAGGCGGCGTCATGGCTGGTCCCTGAGATCGCCGCCCGCCGGGCGCCTTCACGAGCGGCGTTGGTAAGGATCTCCTGCACCACCAGGGCTCGACCAAACTCCAAGATCCCCAGGACCAACATCATCAGCAGGGGAAGGAGGATGGCCAGTTCGAGAATCGCGGCCCCGCGGGTCGCCTTGCGCCGGGGAGGCATGCGTCGGATGGCTCTCATTGTTTTTCTTCCTCCGCGACCCCCATCCGCTTGGGGGGAGGGCCTGACGGGCCCCCGAATTTTTCCTGACAAACTGCCGCCCAAACGGCTGTACACTTCTCTTAAAATCTCTCCAGCATTTCGAAGACCCGCACGCCGGCCGGCCCCATGAGCACGATATAGAGGGCGGGAAAGATCAAAAGCACGGTGGGGAAGATCAGCTTCAGCGGCGCTTTTTGGGCCTGGGCCTCGGCCCACTGGTACCGCTTCAGCCGCAAGGTATCGGCGTGAACCCGCATCGCCTTCACCACGCTGGCGCCGAACCGTTCGGCCTGCGAGACGACCGATGCCAGGCTGCGCAGCTCTTCGGCGTCAAACCGATTTGCGAAATCCCGCAAGGCTTCGCCGGTGGTGTGTCCCAATTGGATCTCGCGACGGACGATGGCCATCTCTTCGGCCAAGAGCGGATGCGCTTGCCGCAGTTCGGCAGCCACCCGGGCCAGTGCCGCCGGCAAGCTCAACCCACCCTCCAAACAGACAACAATCACATCCAGGGCGTCGGGCATCGCCCGGCGAATCGTCTTCTGACGCTTGGCTTTTTCATAATCCAGCCAGAAGCTGGGCGCCACGGTGCCGACCAGCCCCACGATGGCGCCGAAGGCGAGCCCCTCGCGGAGGGTGACAAAGCCAGCGGTGCTGAGCAGGAACCCGACAAACATGGGGGCGACCATCATCACGAACTTGATGCCCAGGTAAATGGCGGTCGAATGCCGCTTGTACAGCCCGGCCTGTAACATCCGCGCCTTCAGCCGGCTCATTCGCGATTCGTTTTTCGGCATCAGCAGCGAGCCTATTTGCGGCAGCGGGCGATTGGCATGCCGATCACTGCGGCCAGTGGGCGTGGACACGGTCGATACATCGGAGGTCCGCTGCGAACTGCCCAGCATCGTCGAAACCAGGAGAATCAAACTGGCGACGACGGCAAAGGCCGCGATCATAATGGTAATGTCACCTGCATTCATGGCGGGTCCACTCGTGTTCTTCGGGTTGAAAAGCTCACTTAGTAGTCAAAATGGACAATTTTGCGAATCCACAGCCAACCGGCAAACATCATGCTCAGGGCCGCAATGATCAGCTTGGG
>WVZU01000030.1:2511-15114 GCA_011772275.1 Planctomycetales bacterium
GCTCGTACTCGGGATGAATCGCCATCAACAGCACAAACATGAAGGGTGGCAACGACAGCAGAATGGCGGCCTGCAGACGTCCCTGAGCGGTGAGGCTTTGAATCATTCCCTGAATGCGGAAACGTTCGCGGACGACAGACCCCAGCTTGTCCAGCAGTTCGGCCAGGTTGCCACCCGTCTGGCGATGGACCAGCACGGCCAACACAAAAATCTTCAGCTCCAGCACCCCGGTGCGTCGCCCCAGATGCCGCAGGGCGGTCTCCGCTTCCAGCCCCAAATTCATCTGCTCGTAACAATACAGAAACTCCATAGAGATGGGCGGTGAAAATTCCTGGGATACCGCCTGGATCGCCTGGGAAATCGTCTGTCCCGATCGCAAGACGCGAGCCATCAACTCGAAAGCGTCCGGCAACTGTTCGCGGAGCGCCCGCATCCTTTTGGTCCGCTTGTAATTGACGACCAGGGCCGGAAGTGCCAGACCGCCGCAGAAAGCGACCATCGCGTAGGGGAGGACATAGGTAAACAGGTAGGTCAGCACAGCCGTTAGCAGACCCAACATCAGGCTGATGATCGCCAGGCGGGAGAGAGAGATGTTTATCCCGGACTGTTCTATAAAAAACTGGGCTTTTTCCCGCAGCGTCTTGTGCCCCTCGTCGTCGGACATGGCCTCGGCCGCGATCTGGCTGAAGTCCTTGGTTAACCGCTGCCGCTGTTCCTTCCGCAATTGAGCGTCTAATTTTTCCTTTAGCCTCTTGCGTTCCACTTCCCGCAGATCGGCCAGGATCCAGTTGATTGCAAAGATCGACAGGAAGACCGCCGCAAAAGCGAACAAGTTGATAATCAAGGGTGTCACTTTTGGATTTCCTCCGGGACACGCATCTCCAGCACACGTTCCTCGAACAAGTACATCGGTACCTCCACGCCTGCATCTTCCATCCGCGACAGGCAGTGGGGCCGCAGACCCGTGGCGTAAAAGCTGCCTTTGGCTCGACGATTTTCGTCCAACCCATGCTGGCGGAATTCGAACAGGTCGTGCATGCTGATCAAGTCACCCTCCATGCCGGTGATCTCGGAGATCTTGACCACCTTCCGGGCTCCGCCCACCAGCCGCGCGACCTGTACCACGATATGAATCGCCGAAGCGATCTGGCGGCGAATGGTCCAGATGGGCACATCAAAACCGGCCATGCCGACCATCATCTCCAGGCGGCTGGTGGCGTCCCGCGTGGTATTGGCGTGGACAGTCGTCATGCTGCCTTCGTGGCCCGTGTTCATCGCCTGCAACATGTCCAGCGCCTCGGCACCACGACACTCGCCCACCACGATGCGATCAGGCCGCATCCGCAAGGCATTGCGGACCAGGTCCCGGGTTGTGACCTCCCCCTTCCCTTCCACGTTGGCAGGTCGGGTTTCCATCCGCACGACGTGCGGCTGCTGCAGCTGCAATTCGGCGGCGTCTTCGATCGTTGCCACCCGCTCTTCTGCCGGGATGAAGGAGGAAAGCACATTCAATAGTGTGGTCTTGCCCGAACCTGTGCCGCCGGAGATCAGCACATTCACGCGCGCCTTGATGCAGGCGGCCAGAAATTCGAGCATATCGGGCGCAATCGAATCGAACTTCAGCAAGTCGCTCGAGGCAAACCGCCGGGTGCCAAAACGACGAATCGACACCAGGGGGCCGTCCAGGGCCAAAGGAGGAATGATCGCATTCAAGCGGCTGCCGTCCGGCAGCCGCGCATCGACCATGGGATTGGTTTCGTCAATTCGCCGTCCAATGCGACCGGCAATCCGCTGGACGATCGAGACGACGTGCGCGTCATCCATGAACTTGACATCGGTCAGTGAGAGGTTTCCGAACCGTTCGACATACACCGTGTTCGGTCCGTTGATCAGGATGTCGGTAATGTCGGAATCGGCCACCAGCGACTCCAGGGGACCCAGTCCGAACACGTCGTCCATGATCCCGTTAATCAACACCTCCTGCTCGGCGGCAGTGAGAAAATCGGAACGGAGCCGGCAAAGTTCCTGCGTGATCTGCTGGACCTCGAACCGCAGATCTTGTTCCTGCATGTTGCCGATGGAAGTCAGGTCCAGTTCGGCGATGACCTGCTGGTGCAAATCGCGTTTGATGCGATTGAGGCCCTCATCCATCTCGACCGCCGCAGGGGGGGCAGGCTCTTCCGCTTCTGCCGAAGCGGGCTGATCGGCGAGCGGGGGCACTTCTTCTTGCGAAGCGGTTTCCACGTTGATCTTCTTGCCGTTCGAATTTCTCTTGCGAGAAAGCCAGTCCATGTTTCACTCTCCTCAAAGTCGGTGTCTTCAAGTTCCCAAGAATTTGTCAGGATCCGGCAGGCCCCTGGCGGGCCGCAGCCGGCCTGCCCTGCCGCGGGGCCGCTCCGCAGCCCGCGGAGGCTTACTGCCAGCCGTCCCCGGCCCGCTCCACGCGAATCGTGCTGCGGTGCAAGCCTCGCAAGGTGCGGATTTGGGCTTGACGCGGTTGCCTCTTCGCGGTGCCCGGCCCTTCCGCCTGCCGCTCGCCATTCGCCCCGCTGGCAGCCGTGGAGACCGCGCCGGCCAGGGCGCCCATCAGCTTGCCCACCGTCTGGCCCACCCCCTCGGCCGGATTGGGCCGTTCCTGGTGAAACCGCAGCTGGGCCAGGGTCGCCGGCCGGGCCTTCGATTCGTGCGTGTCTTCCGGGTTCCGCAGCGAAAGATGCAGCTTGCCTTCGTTCATCCCCAGATCCAGTTTGGCGACCTGGTCCGGCGTAACCAGCAGCGTGACGCTTTTCATCTGTTGCGGATCGACGGAATTCTTGTCGGACGGGTCCAGGGACTGGTCGACCGCCAGCACCTGCACGTTTTGCAGCAAGGTTGTCGTGGCCCCCCCACCCGTCTCGTCGTTTTTACTGGTGCGCGTGGTCAACAACACATCCACGCGGTTACCTGGTTGGATGAATCCCCCCACGCCACCGGCCACGTGCGGTGTGTGGATGGTGAAGGCCCGCATGCCGATGGGGATCATGGCCGCCAGGCCTCGGCCGGCGCTCTTGTCCGCCAGCTTGCCTTCCAAAATCGGCTCGCCCCGCACCAGCGGCACGATCACGGCGCGTTCCAGAGCGTCGTCCAGATTGTGCATGGCGCCCGGAGGGACCATCGATTTCGGCCAGTTGTGTACTTTCACCGCCTCGGTCGTCACCATCGCGCCTCGCGGCACATCCACTGCCGCCACCAACACAGTGGTCATTTCCACCTGGGACGAGGCAATCGCCCGTTGCCGCAGCTGGTCGACGCCGATCGCGGCCGAGCCGCCGCAGACTAATGCCAAAATAATGACTACCAGGGTTCGGGTTTTCATAGCAGATCTCTCCTCAAATGCGTGCCACGCCTAAGCCGGTTTCCCAACCGGGTCCGCAGCGGCACCGATACGAATGTCTGTTTTTCCCGCCAACCGGGTCGGCTGGCTTATCCATTCCATTGAAACCAAACGTACGCGCTGATAATTCCCAAAGGCACCATGGCACCGAAGGGAATCACGCGCAGACGACGTTCCCGATCGACCGTCAAATTTTCCACCAGGTCTTCCCGGCCGAAGTGCACGCCCAGCAGGGCCAGGCGGTAGAAGATCAGTTTGATGGTCAGCCAGCTCTCTCTCAGTTTTCCGCGAAGCAGAATTAGGATGATGGCGTACAGCCCGGCGATCAGGGCGCTGGCCACAAAGACATGAATGGTTGACGGCAGTCCCAGCCAAGCGCCCAGCCCCGCCATCAGCTTGACGTCGCCCGCCCCCATCAGTCCCAGGCCGTAAGGCACGATCAGGACCCCGAATCCAAACAAAGCCCCCAGGAAAGCGTCCACGTAGCCGGCCCCGCCACCGACAATCGCATGATAAATCAGACCGCTAAAGAACAGTGGAATGGTCAGGACGTTGTAGACGCGATACTTCCAGAGGTCGGTGGCAGCACCGACGCTGGCGGCAAGCAAAACAATCGTTTTCGGTAACCAGGCGATTTCTGCCATGGGAAACTCCTCACATCCGCACGAGAGCCGCAGGACTCTCCCAGACGCTTGTCCAATATTCTTTTCCCCTTCGCGAGCCAGCGAAGCCAAACGGGATTTTTATGGCAGCGCGGAATCCGTATCCTCGTAAAAGGTTTTTACGTTTTGTCCGATCAGCACAATCAGCGAGACCGCCCCCGCCACAATTAATGCCAATACCAAAGCCAGTTCGGTGACTTCAGCCGCTTTCTGGTCAGCCAAAAACTTCTTTACCGATCCGCTTGGCATGCCAATACCCTTTTCACAAACTCGGCGCTGCGCTTCACAACTCTGCCCCCCCCAAGCACCTGTCGCCGCCGCCTGGGTGAAAAAGGCACTCGCAGATACGCGAAGCCCTCCGCACCCAAACATGCGGCTGACAGATAAAGCCTACTGGCCAGTCGGCTATCCGTTCTTTACGGCAACGCCGCGTCAACCGAACTGTAAGCGGTCGATACGCTGGTTCCGATGTTCTGGATAGCGACAATTGCCAGAGCGACGATCAGGGCCAGTACGATACCCAGTTCCGTCACTTCGGCCGCCTTCTCATCGCTGAAAAAGCGTTTGGCAAACTTCACGACGTTGCTCATCTAAAGCTCTCCCTTAAAAAGGACCCTGATGAAAAAACCCGACGATCCCACCACGCGGCATGGCGGACACGCCACACGAGACCGCAACAATCGCCGTCCGACACGGCGAAATTTTTTTAGCAGCACGTCCTGTGCCAGTTAGAATTTTTTCTGATGTTTCGCCAGCCTCAACAATCGCCGCTCGCCACCCCACCCTGAAATTCCCCTCGGAAACTGCCCTGTACTGACCGGCCGCCCGCCTGGCCCCCCAGCATGAGCTTGCGTTGCGAGCCGCGGCACGGCCTTGAGCGCTAACCGAGGCTTACACCCCAAGCGCTTACAGGGCGGAAAAGCGTTAAGCCAGGGTTACACCCCCCCTTGAACCACGGATTTTTCGACAAAAAAGGCCTCCCCGCCATCCGAGCAGATCCCCTCCCTCGCCCTTGCTCAGCCCCGAAATTCCGCCCTTGCCGTTGCAGCAAAAGTCGCCAAAACTCACGGACACCGTGGAATTACCGAAACCCTGGACCCGTTTTCGCAACCTGAAACTTGACTGTGGCCAAGCCCGTAGGCGAGCCGAGCATTCGCTGGTGAAACACAAGCGACAAGCAGCGGTCTCACCCGCTGGATGCCACCTGCCGGAAGAAAACAAGGCCGTAAGAGACCCTCAGGAAACCGATCAGAGGCTGGAATTGGCCGGTCCAGCGAGGGCTTGTCGCCGCGAGGCGGCGGAGCACGAATCGGGAACCGGAAAAGACCGTCCCCGCGTGGAAGGACGACATGCCGCAAGGTGGCGACCGGCACCACGATTTTTTTAATACTTTTTAGATCAGCCCGTACTTGTGCAGCTTTTTATACAGCGTGACCCGGCTGATCCCCAAATCCCTTGCCGTCCGAGCCCGGTTGTTGTCATTCCGTTCCAGCGAGGCAACGATCGCGTGGATCTCGGCCGAAACCTTGGTTTGCAGCCATTTGGAATTGGTATCTTCCACCAAGCTCGTTTTTGGCTGGTCGCTCGAGGCCAAAAATACGCTCGGCAAATCGGACAGTTCAATCCGTCGGCCGGCGCTGAGCGCCACGGAGCGTTCAACAACATTTCGCAGTTCGCGCATGTTGCCCGGCCAGGAATGCGCCTCCATGGCCTCCAGGACCTGGGGCGCGATCGCGGGGGCGGCACAACCGGCGTCTGCCGCGTAACTGGCCACCCACTTGTCCACCAGCGGCCGGATCAGCGAGCGGCGTTTGCGCAACGGCGGTAAGGCAAAGGCCACGACGTTCACACGATAATACAGGTCGCGCCGAAAGCGGCCTGCCGCGACCTCGTCTTCCAGGGATCGATTGGTGGCCACGATGATCCTGGCCCGCAGCGGCAGGACCTGGTTGCTGCCCACCGGCTCGAACACCCGCTCGTCCACCGCCCGCAAAAGTTTGGCCTGAGTGGTTAACGGCAAGGCATCGATCTCGTCAATCATCAACGTGCCCCCGGCCACGGCGGTAAACTTCCCTTCGTGCGGCCTGTCCGCCCCGGTGAAGGACCCTTTGGCGTGCCCAAACATCTCGCTTTCGACGATCGTCGGCGTCAAGGCTCCGGAATCAATTACGACAAAGGGCTGCTCGCGGCGCGGTGAAAGCTCGTGAATCAGCCGCGCTAAACGGGTCTTCCCCGTGCCCGTCTCGCCGCTCAACAGAATCGTGGTATTCAGGGGAGCGACTGAGCGGACCTGGTCGACGACCTCGATCATCGGGGGCGAATCGTAAAAGAAGGGGTCCGCACCGCCGATGCTCTGCACCGAGCTGCCCCGCTGAGTCTCTGCCCTCATGCCGGAATTCAGGCGGATCACATCGAACAACAAGGCCAACCGCCTCAGATTGACAGGCCGGGTCAAGTAATCGATGGCTCCGCGACGGAGGACGTCAATGCCACGCCCCACCTCGTGACTGTCGCCAATGCACACCAGAGGGATCTGACGGGGTTCAGCCCGCAGCTTCTGCAAAAGCTGTATCACCGCTCGTTGGTCCGCATCGTCAACGATGTGTGCGAGGACCAACCGGGCCTCTCCCAACCGGCTGTCGACCTGGCCGTACGCGTCGACCACGGTCAGCTGCCAACCGGAAACCGAGGCAACCGCCTGCTGGACACCTTCTACCAGCCCGCGGTCGCGGGAAATGAACAGAACGCTTACCTTCATGGAAACAAACAAGGCGCCCCTGCCCCTGGCTTCCAGGACGCTCTTCAGTCGGGTTTTTTAGAGGTTCCGGATCGCTGCGCGATCCCGGATGATGGCCGGTTGGCTCGGACGAGCAAACCAAGCGATTCTCAAACTAGCATCTGGCGTGCCATCCACGAGAAATTCAGCATCCCAGCGGCGGAAGCTGCCCTGCTGCCGCCGTGCAATCTTCCCTTCCGAAGACCTGCCTCACCGAACCGGATCCGCGGTCTTTAGCGCCTGGCGAGCAGCCCTTCCGGCGAAAAATCCGGGAAAAGTCCCTCGCGAGAGCTTCTTTCACTATGATTGCCAATCGCAACCTGTCAAGAAAATTGGCAACCGCAGAGGAATCAGAAAATCAGCATGGCCCCGCTTGCCCACGCCAAACCGCCGCGGAGGTGCTAGCCCTTTCACAGGCTCGCAACCCGACCCGCCGCGGATGTACGAGCCCCAAAAATCGAGCGAGCCCATTCCAGCAGCAAAACCACTACCAGCGGAACCTGGACGAACAACTCGGGCATGGGCCCGCTAATCCGCATGCTGGGCAAGAGGGCCAGCGTGCCCGCCAGGAACAAGCAGGCCTGCTGGAATCGGCCCAGGGCCAGCAGACCGGTCAGCCCCATGTAATGACGCCAACTGATTGGGCTGACCAAGAGGGTGACCGGCAAAAGTGGACGCAGCGGATCAGCAGCGTCGATTTTTGAGCGCAACGGCCAGACCAGCACCGCCGTCAGTGCCAAGGCAATCGCTGCGGGCGGCAAGGCAATCGCCGAATGAACGAACCGGACCAGGGAACCGTTCTGGGAACTCAAGACGTAGTGGGCCGTATTCTCGCCCGTATAGCGCAACCAGAGGAATGTCGCCCCGCGGCCCAAAACCAGCTCTGCCACGGCGAACAACAAAAGGCAAGTCGCCAGCGTTACCCACAACGAACGCCAGCGACGCGTGAGGACCAGCCCCAGACACAACACGGCCGGATACGCCTTGATCGCGATGCTCAACCCCAAGGCCATGCCCGCAAGAACCGGCGCGCCAGGCAACAGGACCACGGCCAACGCAATCGAGACAAACAATAACGGCTCGTGCGTGCCCAACACCAGCGCGATACACCAGATCGGGACGGTGGCCAGGCAGGTCGGCACACTGGCGCCCACCAGCTGCCAGGCGACCACGATCGCAATCAGGCTGAGCCCACACCACAACAGCCGAGCGACGGGAAAGGGGAGCCGCGCCAGAGGCAGGGCCAGTAAGGTGGCCGGCGGGGGATGCGGCTGGCGGACCGACTGCAGCTTGCCGTAGCCGTGCTCCGGCCAACAATCGTCCAACAACTCCTGGGTCCGAGTCTGGAGGGGACGCCCCTCCCACCAGGCCCAGGCCGCCGCGTAATCCTGAGCAAAGTCGGGGGTGTCCGTCTGGAGAATCTGCGTCACGGCCAGGACCGCCAGACCTATTCCAATCAGGCAGCGGTAAATGGCCTGGCGAAGATCAACACGAGCGGCAGAATGGCTGGCGGAGGACACGTTCAGCAGTTCACAAACCGGTATTCGATCGTGGCTCGATTTCGCGCACAATACGACGACTCAGATCGTGCCAACCCCTGCCGAACCTTAGTCGGCCAGGGGGGATTCCGTCAACAACAACCCGACCCAATGGCCGTGCAGAGGCTGCCACCTGCCAGCACACAAAAACGAAAACCGCTCGACAACTCGAACCGGATCCGCACCCGCATGACGAAACTGCCGAAGCCANNCCGCACCTGCATGACGAAACTGCCGATGCCACCGATCCCGCTTTGGAAGGGACCCAGCAATCACGACCAGCCAACACCCCAACACACTCAACGCGACATACACCCCCGGGCAAACGTTTTCGGATACCATCCATAAAACTTCCTTTGTCAGCTGGCATGCTTGATTTGTGATCTGTCACAGCAGCTGAGCCGGAAGCAAAGCCCGCTCGCGAGAAAAAAAGGCCCCGCATGCTGCTTTCCGTCGTCATCCCGGTCTACAACGAGCAAGCAACGATCCGAACCCTGGTGCAGACGGTGCAAGCGGTCCCCCTGGAGAAAGAGCTGATTGTGGTGGACGACGCCTCCACCGATGGCACCCGGGCCGTTCTGGCGGAACTCGAGCCGGAGTATGACAACCTCCGCGTGTTCTATCACGAAATAAACCAAGGCAAGGGGGCCGCCCTCCGGACGGGCTTTGCCAAAACCAGGGGTGAACTGGTCGTTATTCAAGACGCGGATCTCGAGTACGATCCTCACGATTATCCCAAATTGATCCAGCCGATTCTGGACAACAAAGCCGATGTGGTGTTTGGTTCCCGATTCGCTGGGGGGGAGTCGCATCGCGTCCTCTATTTCTGGCATTCGCTGGGGAATCAATTTTTGACCTTGCTCTCCAACATGCTGACCGACCTGAACCTGACCGACATGGAAACCGGCTATAAAGTGTTTCGCCGATCTGTGCTGGAACAAATCCAGATCGTCGAGAGCCGCTTTGGATTCGAACCGGAAATTACCGCCAAGGTGGNNCTACGAAGTCGGCATCTCGTATTTCGGTCGCACCTATGAAGAAGGCAAGAAGATCGACTGGAAAGACGGCGTGCGGGCCATCTGGTGCATCCTCAAATACAATCTCCTCTCACCAGGCCCTTCGGTGCCCGCCAAGCCAGTCGACGCCGCCCCGCCGCCAAACGCGCCCCTGAAGGGTGTCTGAGAGGGCGACGGTTGCCCTACAGGAATCCTCGCCGCTAAAGGATCTGCGTGGCGGAAAAAAGTGACTATTGCGCGGATCGCGAAAGTTGCCAAGAGTTTCGGCCGCGCGGGCAATGGCCGATGACTCTTGGCAAGACGAAGTGGTGGGGGGGCCAGCGGTCGCCGGAGGTGACCCGGTCCGGTCCCTTTGGGAAGCAGGTGGGCCGCCTGAGGCAAGTTCCCATGCCACGGGACACACGCAGATACACCGCTTATTCGCAACGCTGGGCGTTGGCTGCCGCCCCCTGCAGCTTCACGTAGCACAACATGAACAAAGCCAGCAGACCGTACAGGCCATAGGATAGTACCGTCACGGTGTGCACCGGATAGGCCAGGCCGCTGCGACCACCAGGAATAAAGCGTTCCCAAAGCGGTAGGGGTGGCAAACACAGCCACAAGATCACCCCTAAAAAGGATACCCGTGCCAGGGTCGTGGCTGGCAAGGAAACCCACAAAATGGCCAGCGGAATGATCAACAACAAAAAATAGTGATCCCAGGTGACCGGCGAAAGCAGCAGCATCGTGGTAATCGAAAGACCAAAGGTCACGTCGTTCGCCCCCTCGCCGCGAGCGCGGCGTTGCGCGTACCACCACAAGGCCATTACGGCCAGACATCCCAGCAGGCCGGCCAGGTCCGCCAGCTGGTCGCTGGCCCACAGCGGCACCAGGCTCCGCTGCTGAGCTAACGAGTGAAACAATTTGGTGCTCAGACCGACAACCGACGAATTCAACCAGTCCGCTCGGAATCCACTCACCCGGGGAAGCACTTCGGCCACGTACGTCGTGTAGGTCACCGGCTGCAACACCACCGCCGTCAGAAGGGTGATCGCCACCAGAGCGATGAGGCCAGAGGCCACGATCTTCCACCGCCGGTGGATCGCAAAATGCAGCAGCAGGAATCCGGGAAAAAGCTTTACGGCAGTCGCCAGGCCAAGAAATACACCGCACCAGACAGGCCGGCCGGAACGCGCAGTCACCCAAACCAATGTCAGCAACAGCAGCAGCACCAGGTTCAGCTGCCCCTGGTTCATCTGCTGGCGAAAGGGACTGCATAATAACAGCAGTCCAATCAGCGGGCACAACGCCCAGGGCGACCAGCCCACACCCAGGCCGCGGCCCAACAACCACAGGCTGGCACCCAGGGCCGCCAGCGACACCAGGTTCCAGGCCAACGTGGCATGCCGGTAGTCCAGGCCTGCGAAAGGTAGAGCCAGCAGGACAGAGGTAGGCGGATGAGCGTTCACTTCCAGGCCCAGACGGACGGCACGATCTCCGCCCCCTCGAACCTCTGCCGCATCCCCCGCAACTCGGTAGCCCAGATACTTGGGGACAGTTACCCGGTGGCTGGCGTAAACCGGCAAGCCATGGAAGTAATTCTTGGCCGAGGCCCATTCCTGGAAGAAGTCGACCCCCTCGGTCGGGGCCGGCCGCAGGCTGCGGACAAATCCGGGGCCCTCCACGGCACATGCCACCACGGCCACGGCCAGCCAAAGCCACCAACGCGCTGCGGACAGGCTTTTGAACGGGTCCCAAGGCATAAATCAAGCCTAGCATCCGCGGGGCACCGCTAACGGCAGACAGAAACACACAACGCCACAGGCAAACCCCCATGCTAGACTACAGCGTGTTTCCCCAGCGTCCGCCCAGACGAGCCAGCGTCCGGTTTACCCGCAAAACCGGAACCACTACCCCCCGGATCGTCGCTTGGAAACGGCGCTCCACCCATCCGTCCCCTCCGCTTCCTGGGACCCACCCGTTGTCATGATCAACCGGCTATTGAACCCGTGGCGCTTGCGTGTCTATCCCTGGGCGGCGTTGGGGACGCTGACCGTCTGTTTTCTGCTGATCTTGGTGGCCTCCCCTGACCTGATCACCCCCCAAGGCGTGCCTCTGGGAGGGGATTATCTGGTGTTTTACGGGGTCGGGTCGCTGGTGGGGGCAGGCAACTACGCCTCCGTGTTCGAGGTCTCCGCGGTCAATCAGGCGCAGAAGGATGCCCTCAACAAACCCGACCTGAACCATTTTCACGCCTGGGTCTATCCGCCCTACACCGCCCTGCCGCTGGCCCTCCTGGCTCGTCTGCCGTACCTGCCGTCGTTTCTGCTGTTCACGGCCCTCATGGCCGTCTGCAGCTGGTACGCCGTGGCCCTCATCGGCCGCATCAGCCCCTTCATCGCCCACAACCGCGGGCCGGTATTCGCCGCGACGCTAAGCTTCTATCCGCTGTTCCGCGCTGTCGCCGGAGGGCAAAACACCGCCTTGAGCTTGTTGTTGATTTGTGGGGCTACGGCGATGGCGGTTCAGCGGCGCGACGGCCTGGCCGGGGTTTGCCTGGGACTGCTGATGTTCAAGCCCCATTTCGCGTTGCCCCTGATCGGTCTGGCCCTGCTGGCGCGTCGCGGGAAGATCGTAGCCGTTAGCATCAGCGTCGCGGTCGCTTGCGGCCTGGCCGCCGTCCCCTTCTTCGGCTGGGAATGGCCCCGGCGATGGCTGATCTCCGTGGTCCGCTACCGCCAACTGGAAGGTGATGTCAACGGTCCCAACCTGGTCTCCCTGCTGGGTGTCAGTGAACAGCTGCTGGGGTCCGGCAACACGCTGGCCTGGGCGGCCGCCGCCCTCACCGGTATTCCCCTTATCCTCTGGCTGTGCTGGTTGTTCTGGTCAAAAGTCGCGCGAGATCAGCTGGTGGCCGAAAGCTGGGCGGTGGCCGCAGCGGCACTTGTCCTCTTGTCCCCCCATAGCCAGTTCTACGAACTGGGCCTCCTGGCACTTCCCATGATGCTGCTGGCCGCCCGCCAGTCCTGGAATGCCGCAGGCGCGATCCTGCTGATCTGGCTGGCGGCCTGGACCCACGCCCTCTTTCACCGGCCACTGGTCCAACCCCTGTTTTTCCTGGCCGTGCTGGGCTTCTTCGCGTCGCTCAAGCTGCTGCGGGCCCCCGGCACTCCTACGGCCCTGCCAGTGGCAGCGGACTAAACAACGAAACCTAAGATCTCTCCGTACCCTCCGTAGTGTGCCCAACCGACGACCCGAC
>WVZU01000030.1:15150-15383 GCA_011772275.1 Planctomycetales bacterium
GCACAAGGCCCAACCCGCGACCACCGGCCAACCCATCCCACCTCAGCAACGCATCGCCCACCCCAGCATCCCTGCCGTCACCATCGCTGATGGGCCCACCGTTCTGTTTTGCCATCTCGACTGCGGTAAACACCCCTTCCACACTCCGCGGTCCGCAAAAGACAGCGCATAAGACACGCATAAGACAGGACATGCAATGCAGCAGGCATAAAGGCATAGACATAAGACAGAGG
>WVZU01000043.1:0-1858 GCA_011772275.1 Planctomycetales bacterium
CCGACTGGCTGCAAACCCACGCGGCCATTCCCGCGCGGGAGGGGGTTCTGGAAGTCGACCAGGCCTCGGTGGTCTACATCGACGACCGCGGCCGGCGGTTTCGGTTGCCGAAAAACCCGGATGACCAGCCACCGGGCCCGTTGGGATTGGGGCGGCTGTGCCGCGAAGTGGCGACAGAGCGCGACCTGTTCAACTGCGGGGGAACTTTTTACGAGCTGCCGGCTCGGAACGCCGGGGGATTCCGCCGCGTCCGCCCCGTGGCGTCCCACACGCTGGACATCCACGATTACTGCAGTTATCGCGGTCTGCTGGTGCTGGCCGGCGTGAACCTCGCCCGGGCCGCCGACAATCGCCACATCATCCGCAGCCAGGATGGCAAAACGGGGCTGTGGGTCGGCGCGATCGACGACCTGTGGTCCCTGGGCAAACCGGTCGGGGTCGGCGGGCCCTGGCAAAAGACCGACGTGCAGGCCCATCAGCCCTCGGATCCCTACCTCATGACCGGCTACGACCGGAAAAGGCTGACGTTGATGACCGCCGACCCGGCCACGGTGACGATGGAGATTGACCTGTCCGGGATGGGAGACTGGCATCCCTACCGGCGGTTTAACCTTTTGGGGTCTGCCGCGATCCATTACGAATTCCCTGCGGCCTTTCAAGCGTACTGGGTGCGATTCCTTGCCAGCATCGACACCCGCGCCACGGCTCAGCTGACCTACGACTGATGTTGTTCATCCTTGGAACAAGCCACCCGCACCCGCTGAACGCCGCCGCTGGCCCGCTTTCGCTTCGGCACCTATCGGACCTCTGGGGAACCTGAGGCGGCTCCAGCCGCAGACCCGCGGCCCCGCTGAGCGCCGGTCAGGCAGCTTTTGCTTCGTTCAACGCGGACCGGCAGCGCGAACTGGGTGGGGAGGTAAAAGAAGCCGGGCTGCGGGCTGGCCCCGAAGAGCTGACTGCTGGGAACAGACTGTGGCAGCAGGCTTCCTTTGATTCAGCGAACAAAAAACGCCTTGAGCCAGCGTATCGAATGGCCCGGATGCTGGCTGGCCTTTTGTGCTGTGAGGTCTTTTCCGCCGCTGGTCGTCCGTTTCTGATTTTCCTTTTTCTGCTTGCTTTTCCTCGGCTGAGATTGTCTTTTTTCGTCGCGCGAGCGGCGGGGCTGTGGGTTACAATATCGGGCAGTCTTCGGCCGTGTCCTGCTGGTGGCGGGGTGTGGCGGCCAACGTGATTACCCTCAACCGCTCGAACGATCCCCGTACCACCCAAAAAGGCTTTGGTCATGCTCGTCTTTCTGGCCATGTTCCTTGTTGTTGGCGGCATTTTCATCGGGCTCAGTATTCCCCTAATCAAAGGCAACGTGCCGCCGAATCGATGGTACGGCTTTCGCGTTCCGCGGACGTTGAATGATCCCCAAGTGTGGTATCCTGCCAATGCCTACGCTGGCTGGCGGCTGCTATGGGTGGGCATCCTTACCCTGATCGTTGCCATCGCCGCCTATTTCATTCCCAGCTTGGAAATGGTGGTCTACACCTTTATCGTGGCCGGTGTGGTGGTGATGGGTGTGGCAATTACGCTTGTTCAAAGTTTTAGCTACCTCGGCACATTGACCGACGAGCGCAGCCCTGTTTAAATTCCGCCTGGTTTCGAGCGGGCCTGCAAAACCAGTCGGAACAGGGCCATCGGACGGAGACGGCAGCGTAAGGAACGAGGCGTCGTTGTTGCGTGAAGCAAGCGGCGTTTGTTTCTTTAGAGTGAAGACTTTAGATTAGAGATGCAACCCGGTCCGCAGCCTGGGATGACAATTCACGATCAGCCCACTTTGCCGGTCCCAACAACAATGAACCTGCACCGGATT
>WVZU01000043.1:1920-3069 GCA_011772275.1 Planctomycetales bacterium
GATTCTGGACTACCACTGCCACCTGCCGCCGCGCGATATCGCGGAAGATCGCCGGTTTGACAACCTGTTTGCTATCTGGCTGGAAGGCGACCACTACAAGTGGCGCGCGATGCGGGCCAATGGTGTCGACGAACGGTTGATTACGGGGGACGCCGATCCTTACGACAAATTTCTGGCTTGGGCCCGCACGGTCCCACAGACCTTGCGCAACCCGCTGTACCACTGGACGCATCTGGAGTTGAAGCGGTACTTTGAGATCGACGAATTATTGGACGAGCGATCTGCGGAACGGATTTGGCGGCAGGCCGGCCAATTGCTAGAGCAGCCCCACCTGACTGCTCAGGGAATCCTGAAAAAATTCCAGGTGACGGCAGTCTGCACGACCGACGATCCGGCCGACGATTTGGCCTATCACCAGCAGCTGGCGGAATCCGATCTGCCGACGCGGGTCTATCCAACCTTCCGGCCCGACAAGGCTCTGGCGGTGGATACGCCGCAGGTCTTTAACGAGTGGCTGGATCGTCTGGGCTTGGCCAGCAACATGGAGATCCGTTCGTTGGCCAATCTGCTGGACGCCTTAACCAAGCGTCACCTTTTTTTTCATGAGCTGGGTGGTCGCCTTTCCGATCACGGGCTGCCGTACTGTTACGCGGATTTTTGCGACGAGCGTCAAGCGGCGGCGGTTTTCGAGCGGGCACGGGGCGGGCAAGCGGCGGGTCCGGACGAGCATCGTCAATTCGCGTCGTTCATGATGCTGTTTTTCGGCAGGCTGGATGCTGAGCGAGGTTGGACGAAGCAGCTGCATCTGGGCGCGTTGCGGAACACGAATCGGCGGCTGTTCCAGCTGCTGGGGCCCGACATCGGCTGTGATTCGGTGGGCGACTTTCCGCAGGCCGCCGCGCTTGCCAAATTCCTGGCTCGACTGGACCAGGAAGCCGCCCTCCCCAGAATGATCCTCTACAACAACAATCCTCGCGACAATTTTGTGTTTGCCACCATGATCGGCAACTTTCAGGATGGGTCGATCGCCGGCAAGCTGCAGTTCGGTTCCGGCTGGTGGCACTTGGATCAGCGCGAGGGGATGGAATGGCAGCTGAACGCCCTCTCGAACCTCAGCCTTTTGGCTCGATTTGTCGGTATGCTGACCGA
>WVZU01000269.1 GCA_011772275.1 Planctomycetales bacterium
CACACTGACTCTGCACCCACACGCTTAGATGGCCGTAGTCCTTGGTACCGGGCCGAGCGGTGATGCGATCGGCCAGTTCCTTCTGGATGGTGACCGTCATGCTGCGAGGGGGGTTGTCCAGCGCTAGGAGGTTGCTGACAATCGGCGTGGCGATATTGTAGGGCAGATTTGCCACCAGTTTGAAACACCGCTGTCCCGCCGCGGCCATCTTGGTTTCGACCGCCTCCAACACACGTGTGTCGATGTTGTTCTTGTTGCGCAAGGCGTCCTGTTGCAACATGGTAACGTTGCCCTGGCGGGCCAGTTCTTCGGCCGCCAATTGAAACAGGTGTCGATCCAATTCGACCGTCACCACCCCCGCCGCTCGCCCCGCGAGCATGCTGGTCATGCCCCCCGTGCCCGTACCGACCTCCAGTACAACGTCCTGGTCGGTAATCTGGGCTGCGTCCACCAACAACCGCAGTAGATTCATGTCGATCAGAAAGTTCTGTCCGTGCCGTGAATTGGGCTCCAGGCCCACTTCGCGAAAACGTCGCTTGAGATACGACACGGTCTGCTTGCCGTCGGTAGTCATGATGTGGAAATCGGTTGCGCTGGTCGGTGATCGATAATCGGTCGGTTACTTGGTGTGGCTTGCAGATCCCTGGCGGCCCTTCGCCGCTCATTCTTCGCCCCTCAACCTTGCCACGTTGGCCTCCGACCTTCTCCCTGGCCGTTGGCCCTTCCTTCCTCGGTCGCTTTCCGACCGCTCACCGTCCCTCAGCGGCCGACCGCCTTGGCGGCGTATTTGGCCAGCAGGTCGGTTTCGATGTTGACGGGATCTCCCGCGGCAAGTCCACCCAGGGTGGTCACGGACAGCGTATGTGGGATGAGTTGGACGCTGAATGTGGCATCGGCGACATCGACCAGCGTCAGGCTGACGCCGTCCACTGCGATGGAGCCTTTGGAGACCATCTGTTCCGTGAGGTTGGCGGGTACGGCGAAGGTGAGCATTGACCATTCGCCTTGATCCTTTCGGTCCTGAAGCGTACCGATGGCATCGATATGCCCGGTGACAAAATGGCCGCCCAGCGGGTCGCCGGCCCGCAACGACGCCTCCAGGTTGACTCGACTGCCAGAGGCCAGTTGCCCCAGGTTGGTGCGGCTTAACGTCTCCGGCCCTGCCTCAAACGTCAGCCGATCCTGCTCGACCTCCACAACGGTCAGGCAACACCCATTCACAGCGATACTGGCGCCCACGGCCGCGTGTTGAGCGGTCGTTTTGCAGCGGACCACCAGTCGCCGACCCGGCCCTTCGGGCACCGCAGCCACAACCGTTCCCAACGCCTGAACCAGTCCTGTAAACATAACCGCTCGCCGCGCCCGCTTAAAAAATCGGTTCGTGCCGCGTCAACCGGTGATGGGCGCGCTGCCACAGAAACATCACGGGGGGGGCCAGTACGTACACGGCAGCCAAAGCAGGCAGGGAATAGCCGGGAATGACCAGCACCGGAATCGACGCAAAAATCAGGCCAACGACATGGCCAAAACTGCGCTGGCCGCTCACGAACTGATTGACCGGATGCGGGTAGGGGATCCGCGAGACCATCAACAGGGAAAGCAGCACGACGAACACGGGCAGAACCCACTGCACAATTTCATCGACCATCTGACGCTGTTCAGGGGCCGAACGCAGGTTATACAGCAGCAGCGCAAAACCGGCGATCGCCCCGGCTGCGGCAGGCGTCGGTAATCCATGAAACCATTGGTGATCGTCTCTTTCGGTCGTTTCGACGTTGAACCGCGCCAGCCGCAGGGCAGCGCACGCCGCAAACGTCGCCGCAATCATCCAGACCAAATTCCGGTGCTCGATCGTAAAAGCCGGGCACATCTTGACCATCAAGAAACCTGGCGCGATCCCAAAAGTGACCAAGTCACAGAGGCTGTCCAGCTGAGCACCAAAATCGGACGTTTGACGGGCCATCCGCGCCACGCGCCCGTCCAGCGCGTCGAAAAGCATCGCCAGCAGAATCAACCAGCTGCTTAACATCACATTCTGCGTCGGATCTTCACGATCGAACCGCTTGGGTGCCTGAGCGAAGTCGCGGATCGTGATCGACGAAGTGGCCGGTGTCAGATCTGTCTCTTCCGTCNNGATCGTGATCGACGAAGTGGCCGGTGTCAGATCTGTCTCTTCCGTCGGCGCCACGATCCGTGAGGCGACCACAATCGCAAAAAAACCGCAGACCAGGTTGGCCAGCGTAAACATCGTGGGAAAAACGGCAATCGTGCGGATACGGGCCATAGGAAGAACGTCGTTCGTGGTCCTGGGTCGGGAATCCGTGGTCGGTCCCGGCTAGCCGGGATGGGTCTGCAAAGATCAATCGTCCGGCTGGCTGGCGAAACGAGCCAGCACGGTTTTGCCAGCCTTTATCTTTTGGCCGATGCGGGTCTCGATCTGCAGATCCGGCTGGTCGGGCACGATCATTTCGGTTCGGGAGCCAAGCTTGATCATACCAAAGGGATGCCCGGCACTTAAGAGCTCGCCCGGGCGCAAGTTGCAAACGATCCGCCTGGCGATCAGACCGGCAATCTGGCGGACAACCAGCCGGCGGTGGGGTGCGGCCTGCTCTTCCAAGCCGATCCACATGTTCTCGTTCTTAATCGCACTGGCCGGGTCCAGCGCATTGAGGAACAAGCCGGGCGAATATCGCAGTTCGATCACCCGCACGGCACTCGGGACCCGATTAATATGTACATTGAAAATTGACAGAAAGATGCCGATGCGGACCGCCGGCCCCCCAAGGAACTCGTCCTTCTCCAAACGCGTAATTTCCGCCACCGTGCCGTCGGCGGGGGCCACCAGGAGCCCCTCACCCGCGGGCAGACGCCTGGGTGGATCACGAAAAAAATAACAGACATAGCCCAACCACAAGCATCCGGCCAGCGCCACGTAGCCAACCTGGGGGTAAGCCACTGCCACACCGGTCAAGAGGGCGGCCGGCAGCAGCCCCAGGATCGCAACTTCTGCCAGCCCCCACCTCGCCAGCGGAATCCGCTCGCGCCACCGAAAACGATCGTCGGCTACGTCCCAGTCGCAGTCGCACTGGTTGCGGGCATATTTGAGATCCCGCGGATCGAGAATTTCGTGGGGCGCACCGTCGGCACTCCCGTGACGCCGCTGAGCCATGCGGCGCACGTAGCCCGGCCGAAAGGTTTTGAGGAGAAAGCGGCGGACGCGTCCCCAAGCGAGCTCCAGACGGTAGCAGAAACCGCCACCCGGCTGGACGCTGGTCAAATTCGAAGCCAGCGGTACGGGCTCGCTGCGCTGTGCAAGCAGTTCAGTCTCACTCATGGCGAACATCAACCCAGGCGGTGCCCCGTCGGTAAACTGACCGCCGGGAGGGCTGTGGCAAACCGTTCATGCTAGCCGTTTTTCGCGAATCTGAGAACCTTTGTTGGGAAAAATTTGCCAGAAGCGGCCGCCCAAAAAGGGAGAGAAGGTCCGCTTCGCGCAGGTCGCGGTAAGACCAATCAGCTCAGCCGGCGGCTGGATCCAGCCCCCGTCCGCCGCCCTGGCGCGGAGGCCGTCGTCCCCTTGTGGGCACTTCCCCGCGGGACCGCAGGGGACCGGTGCACAATCACCTCCAACACGCTCAGATCCGCTCATGCCCAACCTGCACCGCCTAGCCGGGCTGTGGCCGATACGCCACAATGGGGCTCCACAACGTCTTTCCCTTGGCCCCTAGCCCATCCCCACAACGCGACATCCCTTCCAGAAGAGGTTTGGCGAATTCCATGAGTACGATTGCTGAAGTGCACGGTCGACAGGTATTGGATAGTCGAGGAAATCCGACCGTTGAGGTCGAAGTCACTCTGGTCGACGGGACGGCGGCGCTGGCCATTGTCCCCAGTGGCGCCAGCACAGGCGTGCACGAGGCCTGGGAGCTGCGGGACGGGGATGACAACGTCTACCTGGGCAAAGGGGTGCTGAAAGCGGTCGAAAATGTCAACTCGGTGATCGACAGCGAGCTGACGGGGATGAGCGTGCTGGATCAGGCTGAGATCGATCAGAAACTGATCGCGCTGGACGGCACCCCGAACAAGAAAAACCTGGGCGCCAACGCCATCCTGGGCGTCTCGCTGGCCGTGGCCCACGCGGCCGCATCCAGCTGCGAGTTGCCTTTGTACCGTTACCTGGGAGGTGTGAGCGCCCGGATCCTGCCGGCACCCATGATGAACATCGTCAACGGGGGACAGCATGCCGACAATTCCGTGGACGTCCAGGAGTTCATGGTCATGCCGCTCGGCTTTCATAACTTCCAAGACGCCTTGCGCTGCGGTGTCGAAATATTTCACCACCTGAAACGCGTGCTCAAGGACCGCGGGCTGAACACGGCTGTTGGCGACGAGGGAGGTTTTGCGCCGAACCTCGGCAGCAATGCCGAGGCCATGGACCTGATCCTGCAGGCGATCGACAAAGCCGGCTACCAGGCCGGCCAGCAAGTACGGATCGCGTTGGATGTCGCGGCGACCGAGTTCTATGATGCCGCAGAAGGAAAATACACGCTGGAAAACCAGCAGCTCGACTCGGCCGCCATGGTCGATCTCCTGGCCAGCTGGGTCGAAAAGTATCCGATCTGCTCGATCGAGGACGGCTGCAGCGAAGACGATTGGGACGGCTGGAAGCTGCTGACCGAACGTCTGGGAGACCGCGTCCAACTGGTGGGGGACGACTTGTTCGTCACCAATACCAGTCGACTGCAGCGCGGCATCGACCAACAGATCGCCAACAGCATCCTGATCAAGGTCAACCAGATCGGCACCCTGACCGAAACGATCGAAGCCATTCAGATGGCGCGACGAGCGAACTATTCGGCAGTGACCAGCCATCGGAGCGGCGAGAGCGAGGATGCGACCATCGCCGATCTGGCCGTGGCCATGTCCACCGGCCAGATCAAAACCGGCAGCGCCTCGCGGACCGATCGGCTGGCCAAGTACAACCAGCTGTTGCGGATTGAAGAGCAGCTGGGAGACACGGCCATGTACGGCGGGCCGCTGTTTCCGTTTTGAAAAGGGGCTCGGTACGCTCCGAACGCCCTGGCTTGGTTGGCCCAAGGCCCCCCTGGACGCACGTCACCCAGATGTTCGGCGGCGAGGGAAGTGCCGCAACGCTTG
>WVZU01000306.1:0-13474 GCA_011772275.1 Planctomycetales bacterium
TAGAGGGACAGGTGGCGAAAAAGACTCCCGACCCCCTCCCGCCAGCCAGCGAGCCAGCGGGGACAACTGAATTTTTGAACCCCCCGGCTTCACAGAAGCCGGCTACAGCCACACGGGCGATGGGCTTTTTTGCGGGGACAACTGCCTGTTCGGGGGACACCTGACGGGGTCGGGANNCGCCGGCCAGCGGGGACAAGTGGGCCCCGGATCCGTTTTGCTGGTGCTGCTGCTGTTGTGTGGGTTGATTTAGCGTCCCAGCACGTCCAGCAGGGCGTCTATCTGGCTGTTGGTGCCGACCGAGATCCGCAGGCCGTCGCCCCAGTTGGGGAAATGCATGTACCGCACCAGGATCTGGGAGGCCTTGAGTTGTTCGAACAGTGTCTTGGCAGCTGCCTGGGGATGGACGGCCCACACAAAATTCGCCTGGGAATCGGTGACGGCGAAATCCAGGTCGCGCAAGGCGGCCGTCAGCCGCTGACGTGTGCCCAGAATGCTCGCTCGGTTCTCCATCCGCCATGTCTGGTCGTCGATGGCCGCGGTGGCCGCTGCAATCGACAGGCTGTCGCAGTTGTACGAATCCTTGACCTTGGCCAGGCCGCTGATGATCTGGGGTTGAGCGATCAGGTAGCCGAACCGCAACCCGGCCAACGCGTACGCTTTGCTCAAACTCCGCGACACCATCACGTTCTCGTGCTGTGCCACCAACCTGACGCAATCGTCTTGGGCAAAGTCGACGTACGCTTCGTCGACCAGCAGGGGGCAGGGCAACTGTGTGGCAAGTTCGGCGATACGATCCGGCGGCAGCATGGTACCGGACGGGCTGTTGGGGTTTGCCAGAAAAACGAGTCGCAAATTGTCGGCCGCGAGGGCAAACGAATCGTCCAGGGACCAGTCGGGCCGAAAAGGGAATTGTTCAAATTGCGCCCCCTGGATTTCCGCCAGGGTGTGGTAGAGCAGATAGCTGGGATAAGCGGATCGGATCCCCCCCCGTTCGCCGACCATCGCCCGCGTCACGATCGTCAGAATATCATCGCTGCCGTTGCCGCACAGAATCCAATCCGGCGACAGCTGATGCAACGCGGCCGCCCGTCGGCGAAACGCGTTGGCCAGGGGATCTGGATAGCGGCTCAAGCCGCCCTGCAACACGGACTGAATCGCCCGGGCGACCGCGGGCGAGGCCGCGTACGGGTTCTCGTTCGTGTTCAGCTTGATGAACTTTCCCCCTTGCGGCTGTTCGCCCGGCACGTAAGCCGCCATGGCCTCAATATTGTCACGAAAATAAGACATCAAACCACCACCACTCCCCGCCAAAACCTAATCCCCCCCTTCCCTCTTCCCTCTTCCCTCTTCACTCTTCACTCTTCACTCTTCACTCTTCACTCTTCATCCGCCAGGCGGATGTCGACGCTCGCTCGATGAGCGGTCAGGCCTTCTTTGTCGGCCAGGCGACGCAGGTCGTCTGCCGCGCTGGTCAGTTCGGCCGCCGTGTAGTGGATGACGCTGCCCGTGCGGAGGAAATCGTTGGCGCTCAATCCGCTGGCAAAACGTGCTGTGCCGCCGGTGGGCAGGACATGCGAGGGTCCCGCCACGTAATCGCCCACGGCGACCGGCGTGTAGGGCCCGACAAAGATCGCGCCGGCGTGCACACAATCCTGCACGCGCTGGAAAGCGTCCGCTGTGGCGATATGCAGGTGTTCGGGTGCGATGTGGTTCACCAGGGCGTTGGCCGCCGCGTCGTCGGCGACCAGGACCAGCGCGCCGAAGGCCTCCAGGCTCTCTGTTGCCAGGTCGCCCCGTTCCAGCTGCGCCAGCTGGCGGGCGAGGTGCTTTTCGATCTGGTCGCACAGTTGTGGGCTGGTCGTGACCAGGATACTGGCGCCGGGGGCGTGTTCTGCTTGAGCGATCAAATCGGCGGCGGCGAAATCGGGGCGCGTCGATTCGTCGGCCAGGACGACCACCTCGCTGGGCCCGGCGATCGAATCGATATCGACCTCGCCGTAGACGTGTTGCTTGGCCAGGGCCACGAACAGGTTGCCCGGCCCGACGATCTTGTCCACCCGTTCGATCCCTTCCACGCCATAGGCCAGCGCCGCCACGGCTTGAGCGCCCCCCATGCGATACACTTCCTCAATGCCCAGCTCGTGACACGTCGCCAGCAAATCGTGATTGAAGGCCCCAAAGGGTGTGGGCGGCGCGACGACGGCCAGTTGTTGGACGCCGGCTGCCTGAGCGGGTACGGCGGTCATCAGCAGTGACGAGGGATAAGCGGCCGACCCGCCCGGCACGCAGATCCCGACTCGACGAAGCGGCAAGTAACGTTGCCGCAGAAACCCACCCTCGCCCGTATCCAGCGTGACATCCCGCTGCAGGATCGCTGTCTGAAAGCAGAGAATATTTTCGCGAATCCGACGCAGGGTTTCCAGCAGCCGGCCATCTGCCGTTCGATGGGCCTCTGCCAGTTCGTCGGCCGGCACACGCACCGCGTCCGCCGCAATGTGGACTTTGTCGATCCGCAGGCTGTAGTCAATGACGGCGCTCAGCCCCTCCTTTCGCACGTCGCCACAGATCTGCTGGACGACCTCTCGCGGCGTCAATGGTTTTCCAAAGACGTCGATCGTCTTTTGCCGTCCCGACTCGCTGACCACGTCGCCCCGCGGACTCAGCAGTTCCAGCAATTCGTCGATCGCCGGGTACACATCGCCGTTGCGATAGTCGATCCTGCGGATTTTCAGCTGACTGCTGGACATGCTCTCTGACGGCTGCAACCCGTGTTGGGTGGTTGCCGCCCCGCGAACTCGTTAATCTGACGGGGGGGAGGCGGTCTGGCGTGTCGGTTTTGCCTGGCATGTTTGCCTGGCGGTGTCCCCCGCGGCACACGCCGGCTGCCGCGGAAGCAGCTGGCCGGGTCAGCGCGGAAACTCCTGTGGACCCCTTGGTATTCTGCCCGTTCCCGGCGACCATTGTAAGTAGGGTGCGCCGCGCGTTCTCGATTCCGGCCGCTTTGAAGGACAACTTCCTTACACCAGGGGTTCGCCTCGTGGAACAAGAGATCCTGGATTATCGCAGTGATACGATGACGAGGCCCACAGCCCCCATGCGGCGGGCCATGGCCGAGGCCGAAGTGGGGGACGACGTTTTCCAGGAAGACCCCACGGTACGTGCCTTGCAGGATCAGGTCGCCGAAATGTTGGGCAAGGAAGCTGCCCTTTACCTGCCCTCGGGGTCGATGTCCAACCAGATCGCCGTGCTGGTGCATTGCCGTCCCGGCGATGAATTTCTTTGCGAGGCCGGCTGCCACATTTACAATTACGAGCAGGGTGCTTTCGCTCAACTGGGAGGCGTTGTGGCTCGCACCCTGCCTGGCCAGCACGGGATCCTCCATCCCGACCAGTTCCAGGATACCATTCGCCCCGACGATGCCCACTACGTACGCACTCGACTGGTTTGCCTGGAAAACACCCACAACCGCGGAGGCGGCCGGATTCAACCGTACGAGAACGTGGCCGCCATCTGTCGCTGGGCCCGAGACAACCGGCTGGCTGCGCACCTGGACGGTGCTCGGCTTTTCAATGCCGTCGTTGCGACAGGGATCGCCGCTGCCGATTGGGCGGCGCACTTCGATACGGTCAGCGTCTGTTTCTCCAAGGGGCTTGGCGCACCGGTGGGCTCTGCCCTGGCGGGCCCCCGCTGTCTGATCGAACAAGCCCATCGCCGCCGCAAATGCCTGGGGGGCGGCATGCGTCAAGCGGGGATTATCGCCGCCGGCGCGCTGTATGCCCTGGAACATCATGTCTCGCGTCTGGCCGAGGACCATCAGCATGCCGCCCAGCTGGCGGGGGCGATTCACCAGATTCCCGGCCTCTGGCTGCCGGTTCAAGAGGTTGACACCAACATCGTGATTTTCGAAGTCGACCCCTGCATCGCCACCGCAAAACAATTTGTTGAGCAACTGCGTCGCTTGGGTCTGCTGATGCTGCCTGTCGCCCCCACCCGCGTCCGCGCGGTAACGCACCTGGGCCTGCCCCCCACCGCCGCCGTCAAGGCCGCCAGCATACTGCGCCAGGCCGTCGCCACCTGCACCGCGACCGCGGAAAAAACAGAAGAAAAAACAACGTGTGAAGAAACAGGTAAAGAAATATCGGTCGACCCCTCCCCGATCACGAAGGACCTCTGACGGGGCGCGGGGCACCAGCTACGGGTCACCGACAGCCAATCACCCAATTCGGACCCTCCATGACCGATTACCAGAAGATTGCCCGCTGGCTGGCCGAATCCACGGACGCCGTCGCCTTCACAGGTGCGGGGATCAGTACCGAGAGCGGCGTGCCTGATTTTCGCAGTCCCGGCGGCGTGTGGTCGAAGTTCCAACCGGTCTATTACCAGGATTTTCTCAGCAGCGCTGCGGCACGACACGAATACTGGCGCCAGAAAGCGATCGCTCATCACGAATTCGTCGCCGCTCAGCCCAATCCAGCTCATCAGATACTGGCCCGCTGGGAGTCACGGGATCTGTTGCGGGGGGTCATCACGCAAAACATCGACGGCCTGCATCAGCAGGCTGGCAGCCGAAACCTGCTGGAGTTGCACGGCACCGCTCGCCACATCGCCTGTCTAAACTGCAACGCTCGTCAACCGGCCGATCCCCTGGTCGCTGCGTTTGAACAGACGGGAGGCGTGCCTGCCTGTCCTGAGTGTGGCAGTGGCCTGATGAAACATGCCACCATTTCATTCGGTCAGCAGCTGCCCGCAGAAGTGCTGCAGGAATCCACTGCCTGGGCCCGGGCCTGTAGCCTCATGTTCGCCCTGGGCTCGTCCCTGGTCGTCCATCCGGCCGCTGGCATCCCGGAACTAGCCAAACAAGCGGGCGCTCGCCTGGTAATCATCAACCGCGATCCCACCCCATTGGACGAGATGGCCGACGTGGTCCTTCGATCGAGCCTCAGCGAAGCGCTATCTGGCATCGACAAGCTGCTCGACCCGTAATCACTCGGCACTCAGGCCCCCGCGTCCTCCCCCTCTTCAGCACCCTCCCTTTTTTGCTGGGCAGTTGGCGGTTCGTACCAGTCGCCACGCAGCCAATCGACGATCAGCCCGATCTTTTGCTCAGTCAACTGCTGCTGGTTCGGCGCGCCGGGCGGGTTGAAGGCGGGCATACGGTCGTTGCCGCTGGCCCCGTAAAACCGCTCGTGATCCGGGTCGCTCACCAAATCGATCAGCCACCGCCGGGACCCGTACCCGGTCAGGTCCGGCGCGCTTCCCAGGTCGCCCTGGTCGTGGAACTTGTGGCAGTCGAAGCAGCCAAAGTTATCCAGGGCTTCGTTGCGGGCCGCGCGAATCGCCGCTGGGGGGTTATCCTTTGGGGCAGCGGCCACCGCCGCGCGGCGCAAGGCCGCGTCCTGTCTGGCCTGGTACGGCAAGCGCGCCTCGGCCGACAACCAGGCAATCATCTTCCGCATCGCTTCCTGGTCTTCTTCATCCAGGTCCAGGAAGGTGTCGTTCACGTACTCGACCATTTCGCCGTCGCGATGAGCCGTATTGCCGAAATAGGGAGCGGCACCGTAGCACCACTGCTGCCGGTCGATTTCCGCCTTGGCAATCAAGTCCGGATCGAAGAAGCCTTTCAGCCACTGGCGGCTGGCGAAACGGTACAAATTCGGTGCGCCATTGGGGACCAGCCTCTGTTTGCCTTGGACATCTTCATACTGCAGTGGCCGAACGGCGGTGATGCCGGCCCCGTCGGCATCGGCATGGTCGTGGCAGCTGGCGCAGTAACGGGCGAATAGCTTGGGTCCCTGAGTTTTCGGATCGTCGCGCAGCAGGGTGAGGGCACCACTGGGGGGGATTTGAGGCATCATTTCGCCGGTGTCGGGATCCTGTTTGGCCGCCAGGGCCACCACACGTGCCGCGTTGCGTTCGGCCTCGGCCACCGCGTCCAGAAAATCTTGGGACTTCTGGAATTTGCGGTACCTGCTGTACAGCTGGGCCATCGCCTGCTGTTGTGCCGGGTTGTCCGCGAAATGCAGCCGCAGTTGTTCCAGCGGTTCCTGGCCGAAGTAAACACTGCCGCTGCCCTCTTTGCGGACCGCGGCGGCGATGGCCTCCTGGGCCTCCTCCAGTTCTGCGAATTGCTGCCGGTCGGCAAACCGCGCGTAGTAATCCTCATGGAGGGCCATGGCGGTCAGCATCCCGGCCCCGGCCAACACGACCGCCAGGACCAGCACGTTGAAACCATGCCCCCAGCGATTACGGCCGATCCAGGGCATCAGGAAGAACAGCAGCAGCACCGCGCCGGGGATGACGATCGCCCCCAGTAGTTTACCCAATTCGCCAGGGAAAAATTTCAGGAATTGAAAGAGGAACAAGAAGTACCATTCAGGTCGAGCGGCGGAATAGTTTTCCGCCGGATCGGCCGGGGCCATCAGTTCTGCGGGTCGCAGCAGCGAAAGGCCAAGGATCAGGCCCAATAACAGCAGACAGGCCACTCCATCTTTCAACACCTGCTCTGGCCAAAAATCCTCATCCGCTCGACGACGCCCAGGATCGATCCGAGCGGTAATGCCGTGACGGCGGAAAACGGCCAGGTGGATCACCAGGAAAACGACCAGCAGGGCGGGCAGTACCCCGGCGTGCAGGGCAAAAAAGCGGGTCAGCGTGTGGTGCCCATACTCCGGGCCGCCCACGGCCAGAGCGGGCGCCGCGTCGCCCAGGCTACCCGAAATCTCGGTCGCTACCTTGGTGGCCCAATATCCCTTCTGGTCCCACGGTAACAGATAACCTGTCAAGGCCAGGCCCAGCACGATCTGCATCAGAATCAGGCCGATCCAATAATTGATCTCCCGCGGCGCCTGGTACGCCTTGTCGATCACCACCTGCAGGAGGTGCATGACCAGCAGTACCACCATCACCTGGGCCGCATAGTGGTGCGCGCTGCGCAGCAGCCAGCCCAGCGTCATGTGATGGTCCAGGTAGTAAACGCTCTCCCAGGCCGTCTGCGTGCTGGGACTGTACCCCATCCACAGGACCAGTCCCGTCACCACCTGGACCGCAAAGGCGCATACCAGGGTGCTGCCCCAGACATAGCGCCACCGCGAACCGCCCGGAATGCGCTCGTAAAGAGTTTCCCGGACCAGGTGTCGATAGCCGGTGCGATGATCGAGCCAATCAAGCAGTTTTTTCATAGGGATTGAGGACTTGCCTGCCGAGCAACCGGCGGGCGGCTGGGCCGAGCCACGGGGTGCGGGCCTCGGCCCGGCCGCCGGGCGGCCCACTNNTCCTACACCTCAATCTTTTGCGACTTGCCGACTTTGAATTTCTTGTAATCGATCCAGACTTCCCCCCCCTTGCGAATTTCGACATCCAACCGGTCCAGGGGGCGTGGGCTGGGGCCGTAGGTGACCGATCCGTCCAGGGCAAAGCCGCTGGTGTGACACGGACACTGAAACTCGCCGGCCGCGCTCTTGAAGTCGCACGCACAGCCCAGGTGGGGGCAGATCACGCTAAAAGCGACCGGCGGCTGGTCCGGGCTGGCGCGGACCAGGAACACCGCATCCACAGGCTGAGCCGGGTACTTGTTCCACTTGTCCGTCCGGTCCGTGACCACTTGAAAACGGCGCGGGATTCCGTCCGGCGGTAAGGCATCCAGCGTGGTGAGCCGCAGGAACTTGTCCCGCTTCTTTTTCCGTCGTAGCAGTGGATCCAGAAAGACGGTCAAGCTCAACATCAGCGGGGCAGCGGCGACCAGTCCGCCAATCAAGAAGGCCAACACGCCACGCCGGCCAGCGGCCGGGCCCTTTTGCTGTTGGTCACTCCCTTCGCCGCGACTATCCGTCATCTGCTTGCCTCTCTCGAGCTGTCTGCCTGCCGAAGCCTTTTTGTTTGGCTTGCCAGTCCTGATCTGCCGCTGGCCGGTCTGCAGATCCGTTCTGTGCGTTTGCGTGATCCGTGATCTACGATTCCCGGATCGTCCGTCCTTCTTGTTGAGCAGGCGGGTTCAATCCTTCATGGCGGCCAACACGGCGTCCAGGACTTGGCGCCGAGCCGTTTCGAAGGGTTCGTCAATAAAGGCACCGGCGGCCGCCTTGTGGCCACCTCCCCCGAATTCTTCGGCGACCTGGCTGCAATCCAGCTCGCAGCGGCTGCGAAAGCTGAGCTTAAAACCGCCTTGCTCTTGTTCGACGAGGATCACCGCCACCTCCACTCCGGCGATGGTCAGTGTTTCGTTGATCACGTCCTCTGTATCGCTGGCCAAAGCGCCGGCCGCCACGAAGTCTTCGCGGAGGCAAGCGGTGTGGGCCAGCCGTCCGTTCCGTTCCGTCTCGGTACGGCTCAAAATGCGGCCCCGCAGTTTGAGGCGGGCCAGGGTGTCCTGCTCGTACAACTCCCGATAGATGTCCTGCGGCACGGCCCCGGCGTCGACCAGCCGAGCTGCGATGCGGAGCGCTTCCCCGCCGACCGAGGCGTAGCGATACCAGCCGGTGTCGGTTGCCTGGGCGGCAAAAAGGGGCGCGGCCATGCGGGGGTTGAGGGATACGCCCAGATGCGCGGCCGCCTCTACCACCAGCCGCCCCGTCGCCTCCGCCGTCGTGTCCTTGAAAAGCTCGGCACCCAAATCGTCACCGCTCACATGATGGTCCAGCACAATCTTCAACGCCGAGCTGTCGCGGACAACGTCCGCCATCGGGCCCAGCTGAGCCCACGCGCTGGTGTCCAGCACCATCAGCACTTCCCTGTCTTCCAGGTCGCCGGCCTGAACCTCTTCGCCCAGCGTCTGCAAGCGGAGCTCGGGGTCAATAAAAGCCAGGTTGGGGGGCGTGGCCTGTCCGTTCACAATCATAACGCTCTTGCCCAGCTCGTCCAGCACGGCAGCCATCCCCAGTTCACTACCCAGCGCATCGCAGTCGGGGCGGATATGGGACGTGATCAGATACCGGTCGTGCTGGTCAATGACCTGCTTGAAACGCTGCCAGTCGATGCTCATCGGTCGCGCTTCCCCCCTGCAACGTTAAGGCTCACTGCCGGCCAACCGTTTCACCAGCTCCTGCACGCGCTGCACGTCCGCCGACAGCTGGCGCTGCAGATCCTCGACGCTGGCAAAGGGTTGAATGTCGCGGATGCGGCTCAAAAAATCAAGCTCAAGCGGTTGGCCGTAAAGCGTTGCCTCACAGCCGATCAGGTGGACCTCCACTTTCCGAGCGGTTTCGCCGAAGGTCGGATTGGGGCCCACGTTGATCGCTGCCGGCCAACAAGTTCCCGCTCGACCCACCCCCGCATAGACCCCGTCGCCCGGCAAGAGGGTGTCAATCGCTTCCAGGTTAGCCGTGGGGAATCCGATTTTCGCGCCGCGAGCTGCACCGTGCGTTACCATACCGCGGAGGCGGTAAGGTTGCGTCAACAGGGCGCGCACTCGGTCGACATCGCCGGCGGCCAGATGTTGCCGCACCCGCGAACTGCTGACCGGCTGGCCGTCGACCTCCACCGGCTGGACGACCTCCAGCTGGACCTCGGCCTCCGCGGCGAGGCTGGCCAGTCGTTCGATTGTGCCAGCCCGATTGCGGCCGAAGTGAAAATTGGGGCCCTCCACCACGGCCCGGGCGGCCAGCCGCTGGCAGACGATCTGTTGAAAAAACGCTGCCGGCTCCAGCTGCAAGAGGGCCAGGTCGGTGGGGTAGGCAATCACCGCGTCGACCCCCAGCCGGCCCAGCAGCTCTGCCTTGCGGTCCGTCCAGGTCAGCGGGGGCGGAGCTTCGGACGGCCGCAGCAGGCGAACCGGATGGGGATCGAAGGTGAACACCACCGCCGCGCCATGGATCTGGCGAGCCCATGCGGTTAAGCGGCCAATAATGCGGGCATGGCCCAGATGCACCCCGTCAAAATTGCCGATGGATACGGCGCCCCCCAAGACCGCGGGGGGCAGGTTGGCGAGATTGTTGAAGATCTCCACGCGAGTCGCTCGACGGGGACGGTGGCGGGACAAGCCGCTCATTATCAAAAGCGTTCACCCGCAGATCAAGCGCACGCCGCTGGACACCCCTCCCCTTCACCCCTTGCGGCCCCCCTCGCAAAGTCAGCGAAAGGCCGCCTCTTATTACCATTCGACCTGGCAAAAACCAGCCGACCGGCGATTCGCCTGACCAGATCCGACGGCAGGCGACCGGTCGGCGGGTTCGGGCTGTAAGGCTTATGTGGCCTTTCCACCGGGCCCAGGGGTGCGAAGTTGAGCCTGGTTGCCGCTGGCCGTTGCGGCAAGGGTGGCGAAAAAAGCTAGGTTTTCCTAGGGAGGTGTGCGCACCAGGCGCACACCGTACGACGCGAGCATACCCGCGCGCCCCCCTTGCGGCGCCCGGGACAGATGACGGCATTGAGATGAACAACTCTTGGAAAGACCTCCAGCAATGGCGCAAAGCCGGGCGCCAACTTCTCGACCGGCTGGGCACCAAGCCTGCAAAGCCCACCAAATACAGTCTGGACATCGCGGCCCTGGAAGACCGGATCCTGTTCAACGCCGTCGTCGCGCCGACCGACGTCAGCCCGGACGCCGCCGACGCCTTCGCCAGCGAACCGGTCGACTTTGGCGTGGAACCTGTCTTCAACGAAGAGGGCGACGAGCTGGTCGCCGGGGAGACCGCGGAGGAGCAAGTTGCGCCGGCACCTGCAGGTCAGGACAGCCTGGCTACCGAGCTGGTCCGCGAGCTGGTCTTTGTGGACGGCAGCGTCGCGGACTATCAACAACTAATCGACGACGTGCTGGCCTCACAGGCAGAGGGTCGAGCTATCGATGTGATCTTGCTGGAGGCCGATCGCGACGGCATCGATCAGATCACTACCGCCCTCATCGACTACCAGGATCTGGATGCGATTCACCTGGTTTCCCATGGCACCGATCGAACGCTGAAGCTGGGTTCCACCTGGCTGTCCATGGACAACATCAGCCCGTACGCCGGGCAGATCACGGGTTGGCGGGACGCGTTGAGCGACGGTGCGGACCTGCTGGTCTACGGTTGCAATCTGGCCTCTGGCGAAGAAGGTCGCATGCTGCTGGAGTCGCTGGCGACACTGGCCGATGTCGATACGGCCGCCAGCCTTGACGATACCGGCCACGCCGCGTTGGGCGGCGACTGGGACCTGGAGTACCACCAGGGCCTGATCGAGACCAGCCTGGCCTTTCGTGCCGATGTGCAGCAGAACTGGTCCGGCTTGTTGGCCTCTTTTGTCGTCACCAATACCAACGACAGCGGTGCGGGTTCGCTCCGCCAGGCGATCCTCGATGCCAATGCCAACTCCGGGTCCGACACCATCACGTTCAATATTGGCGGTGGCGGGCTGCAGACCATTGTTGTGGGAACGACAGCCCTGCCCACAATCACGGAAACGGTCACCCTGGACGCGACAACTCAGCCCGGCTATGCCGGCGACCCGCTGATCCAGCTTGATGGCTCGGCCACCACCGGCGGCGCCAACGGCCTGGCGATTGAAGACAGCACCAACAGCAACACGATTAAGGGATTCATTATCCACAGCTTTGCCGATGCTGGGATCGAGGTGTTAAGCAACAACAACATTATCCAAAACAACTGGGTGGGGATCGATGCCAGCGCCAATGCCGCTCCCAACGGCAGTTACGGGATCCTCGTGGCCTCTGGGTCGGCCAACAATCTGATCGGCGGCACCGGCCCGAACGACCACAACGTGATCTCTGGCAACACCTTGTCGGGCATCATCATTCGCGACAGTGGATCAAACAACAACCTGATCCAGGGAAACCTGATCGGCGTGGCGCCGGACGGTATGACAGCGGTCCCCAACGGCGGCCATGGCATCCTCTTCAGTACGTCGGTGTCGAACAACAGGGTGGGCGGCACGTTTGCAGGTCAAGGAAATATAATCGCCTACAACATGTTGAACGGTGTCAGCGCAGACAGCGACTCGGGAGACAAAAATGCGATCCTGGGCAACCAGATCTACGGCAATTTGGGACTGGGCATCGACCTGAATACCGACGGCGTGACGCTCAACGATGGCGGCTCGCCGGCCGACCTGGACAACGGGCCCAACGGGCTGCAGAACTTTCCGGTGCTGAGCACTGTCTTTACCAACGCTGTCGATACCGTAACCATTACCGGGTCGCTTGACACTGCAGCCGACAACACCTATCGCATCGAGTTTTTTGCCAGCAGCACAACCGATTTCTCGAGCCACGGTGAGGCCGAACGTTATCTGGGTGCCATCTCTGTCTTGACAGACGCCAATGGCACGGCGAGCTTCAACGTGGCCCTCTCCAGCACCGTGGCCATCGGCGAATTCGTTACCGCCACGGCGACCGTCGACCTGGGGGGCGATGTCTACCGCTCCACATCAGAATTCGCTCAGAACGTCGTCGCCGTCAACGCCGCCCCTGTTTTGCTCGATACCGTCGTCACTCTGGACCCCATCACCGAGGACTCCCCGGCTCCCTCAGGGGCCGTGGGCACCCTGATTTCCTCCATCGCCGATTTAAATCCTCCACTCGGCGGCCAGGACAACGTCACCGACGCCGATGGTGGGACGGTATCCGGAATTGCTCTGGTCGGCACCGATGCCACCAACGGCATTTGGTGGTATTCCATCAACGGTGGTGCGACCTGGAACGCGGTCGGCGCTGTCAGTTCGACCAGCGCTTTGCTGCTGGCCGACGATGCCCGTATCTATTTTCAGCCCAACCCTGACTACTATGGGACCCTCGCCAGTGCCATCACCTTCCACGCCTGGGATCAAACCAGCGGGACCAACGGCGGGACGGTTGATCTGACGTCAAACTACACCGTCCGCGATGAATTTAACGCCGTGTCCTACTCCAACGACGATGGCACCGCAAACTGGGCCGGTCCTTGGATCGAAGTCGGAGACAGTGGGGCGGCAGCCAATGGTGACATACAAGTGACTGGTGGAGAACTGCGCATCGGCAATTCGGAGGATCCGGGATTTGAGAGTATCGCGCGCCAGGCCGATCTGTCCACCGCCGACTCGGCGACCCTAAGCTTCGATTTTCGGACGACGGCAGGGGTTAATTCGGACGATTCGCTGGTCGTGGAAGTCTCCGACAATGGCGGTTCGAGCTGGACTATTCTGGAACAATTTGTGGGAATCGTCGGTGTCTCGTCAGGCACGCGCAGCTACAACATCACCAGCTACGTGGCTGCGGACACGCAGATTCGCTTCCGGGTAGATGCCAAATATGACAATACGGACGAGTACTTTCACGTTGACAATCTGCAAATTCAGTATTCTGCCAGTGCAAATTCGGTCAGCACCGCCAGCGATACCGCAAGCCTCACGGTCACTCCCGTCAACGACGGCCCCACGGCCACCGCCGACAGCGGGGCCGGCTTCACAGGGGACGAAGATACCAGCTTCACCACCGCCAACGCCCTGGCCAACGACACGGATCCCGATCTGACGGATGTTTTGTCGGTGACCGGCATCAATACGGCCGGTACCA
>WVZU01000306.1:13569-13858 GCA_011772275.1 Planctomycetales bacterium
GGCCTGGTCACCGAGAACGGCGACGGGACGTTCACCTACGATCCCAACGGCCAGTTCGAGTACCTGGCGGTGGGCGAGTCGGCCACCGACACGTTCAGCTACACGATCAGCGACGGCAACGGCGGCAGCGACACGGCCACCGTCACGATCACCNNTTCACAGGGGACGAAGATACCAGCTTCATTACCGCCAACGCCCTGGCCAACGATACGGATCCCGATACGACGGATGTCTTGTCGGTGGCCGCCCTCAATACGGCCGGTACCACGGGCCTGGTCAGCGACAACGG
>WVZU01000306.1:14005-14259 GCA_011772275.1 Planctomycetales bacterium
TTACCGCCAACGCCCTGGCCAACGATACGGATCCGGATACGACGGATGTCTTGTCGGTGACCGCCATCAATACGGTCGGTACCATAGGCCTGGTCAGCGACAACGGCGACGGGACCTTCACCTACGATCCCAACGGCCAGTTCGACTACCTGGCGGTGGGCGAGTCGGCCACCGACACGTTCAGCTACACGGTCAGCGACGGCAACGGCGGCAGCGACACGGCCACCGTCACGATCACCATCACCGGCGTCAAC
>WVZU01000418.1:0-1681 GCA_011772275.1 Planctomycetales bacterium
GCATGTCCCAGGAGCGGATGCCAGGAGCGGATGCGTGCATTGCCTGTCCCAGGAGCGAGGAGCGGATGGGTGGCGTCGCCGCGGCTGGTGGGCAATCTACGAACTCAGCCAGGTTTGTCCAATTTTCCTTACAAAGACTTCTGTTTTCCGCTGGACACTCGGCCAACGCTACTTTCCAGCTGCTCAAATATTAGGCAGGCCGCCACCTGACGCGCTTTTGGGCGTGGTGCCGCGAAAGCTGGCAGTGCTAGCGGATCGGGGTTAACTGCCGTCAGCGAAGTGACATCCATGCTGGACTTGACTTCATTTGCAGGATTTCAGAAAGTACGCGGCCACATGAGGCCGCGAAAACGGAATTTTGCGGTGAGGATCATTTACTCAAGGAGTTGGGAGACATCATGATGCTCGAAGCTCAACAAACCGGACCACAGACGCAACTTCAGTCGGGACTGCAGGGTGGATTCCCTGGCACGGAGCCTGCCATTCCGAAGGGCCAGGAGGTCCGCAGCCTGGCCAGCCGTTTGTACGCTCAGGATCCCGATTGGGTGACTTTCTTCCGCGAAGTGCTGGGGGTCAGCGGCATCATCCGTCGAAATTTCTCGGACGCGCAGGCTTTGGCCGATTTTGAGAAGACGGAGGATTACGGCGAGATCCAGCAGATGCTGGCGAAGCTGCGCGAGCGTGGGCGAGCGCAGGCGACAGAGCAGGAACCGACCCGCGTGATCACGGTTCGCATGCCGAAGAGTTTGCACGAGTCCTTGCGGGTGGAGGCGCATGAGCGTCACACCAGCATGAACAAGCTGTGCATCTCCAAGTTGCTTCAAATGATTGATGAAGGCCTGGTACCCAACGAGGTCTAGTCATCCCCGCCAGCCATCGGCCTTGACTGGCCAGATGCGGTAATTACCAAGCGCTGGGCACGCGAACGGGCGGCGGAGGGTGCCAGTCACCCCTCCTCCCGTTTACGGCCACAGCGCTTTTTTTTGTCAAATCCCTGGAACAAGCCAGCCTCTGCGTTGCGCGGAATGGCAAATTACGGTTTATTTGCCGGGGTGCGTGGCGGGAAAGCCGGAGTCCGGCCGCGGCGCGACTCCTCGACGCCGCGGGCACATCCCGTAAAATGGCTCGTTTGGCGGGGCGGGATGCTGGGGCAAAGACATCGGGTCGATGATGCAATTTAGCCACTTGGACGAGCAGGGTGCCGGCCGGATGGTCGACGTGGGCGATAAGGGAATCACCGATCGCACGGCCCGTGCCAGCGGCCAGGTACGGATGGCGGCCACGACCTTGCAGTTATTGCAGGCGCAGCAGCTACCCAAGGGCAACGTCCTAGAAATCGCTCGCCTGGCCGGCATCATGGCGGCCAAGCGGACCAGCGAATTGATTCCGTTGTGCCACAACCTGCCGTTGGACTCCGTCGCGGTCGATATTCGCTTTGTCGACGACCGCACGGTGGTGATTGAGGCCACGGTCAGGACACGGGGGCGGACCGGTGCGGAGATGGAAGCCTTGACGGCGGTCAGTCTGACAGCATTGACCATTTACGACATGTGCAAATCGGTCGATAAGGCGATCACGTTGGACGCGATCCGCCTGGAGGAAAAAACGGGGGGAGACAGCGGGCACTACGTTCGAGCCAACGATCCCCCCTTGGCGTAATCCCGTTTGAGACCGGCATAAG
>WVZU01000418.1:1704-3798 GCA_011772275.1 Planctomycetales bacterium
ATGGCGCCCGCGGCCTTCCCGGCCCGGTGGAGAGTATCTGCGACGACAACGGCCGGCTGCAGGGACCGTTCGGACGGCTATTTGCCCCGATCGCGGACGAGCTGCAAGCGGTGGAGGGCATCTTACGGGAAGAGCTGGTCAGCCGGTACGAGGGGGTAAATTCCTTATTGCAGCAGGGGGTGCGGCTGGGGGGCAAGCGGTTGAGGCCGGCGCTGCTGCTGCTGACAGCCCAAACCTGCGGCAGCGTCACCCCAGCTCATCGCACGCTGGCAGCCGTTTTGGAGATGATCCACACGGCCACGCTGGTCCACGACGACGTCCTGGACGAGGCCACGGTGCGTCGCCACAACGTCACGGTCAACGCGATGGCGGGCAATGAGGCCAGCGTGTTGCTGGGCGACTACCTCTTTTCCCATGCCTTCTATCTGGCCAGCACTCTGGAAAACACCTTTGCCTGCCAGCGGATTGGCCAGACCACCAACATCGTCTGCGAAGGTGAGATGCGGCAAATCCAGTCTCGTGGGAACTACCAGCTGGGCGAGGAGGAATACCTGGAGATTGTGGAGGCCAAGACGGCCGAGCTGTGTGCTTGCTGCTGCGAACTGGGAGCTTACTATGCCGGCGCCGATCCCCAGCAACAGCGGCTGTGCCAGGCCTATGGCCGCTACCTGGGCATTGCGTTTCAGATCATCGACGACGTGCTGGATCTGGTAGGGGACCCGGACCGCACCGGCAAGTCTCTGGGTACGGACCTCAAGCAGGAAAAACTGACGCTGCCGGTGTTGCACTTGCTGGACCAATCCAACGCGGCTGGGCGGGCGGCGGCCGTACAGCGGATGTCGAAATTCCGGCAAGACGGTCGACGCGATTTGAGCGAACTGCTGGACAGCAGCGGCTCGCTGGATTACGCCCGCCAGGTGGCCAATCGCTATGCTCAACAGGCCCACGATCAACTGGCCCGCCTGCCCTCCAACCCCGCTCAAGAGGCCCTGCTGGAGTTGACATCGTTTGTCGTTGCGCGACAACATTGACGCGTCATGAGTTCTGCCGCGATCCCCTTGGCCGCTCAATTCGCCAACCTCTGGAAGTTGGACAAAGACCTGCCCGACGTATTCGCTTTTCTGCAAGAGCACTCCCAGGCGTCTCCCCGGGAAACGGCGGACGTTTTGCTGGTCGATCAGCGGTTACGATGGAAGCGGTCTGTGGGAATTTCCGTCGAGGAATATCTGCGGCGTTGTCCGCAGTTGGCCGGCCAGGAGGCCTTGCGTCTGGAGCTGATCACCGAGGAATTCGCTTACCGGGAACAGGCGGGGGAAGCGGTCGAGCTGGATGAATTTTTGGCTCGTTTTCCGGAACTAGGCGAGCTTGGATTTTTGGAAGTCTCACACCACGCCAGCCAGCCAGACATTGCTTCACCGACCGACCTGATTTGCCAGCTGTTCGGGGAAAGCGACGTCGTCCCGGTTCTGCGGGACGAGTTGTCGGAATCGCTGGTCGCACGGGTCAAGGCGATTAAAAACGAGCGGCCGCAAGCGCCACGTTTGCAAAGTTGTGACGTCTTCGCGGCGTTACCAACCAAAGTGGTCCGCCGGATCGAGGACCAGATGACGGCCGTGCAGTTTCCTGCGGGTGAGGTGCTGATCCGCCAGGGAACACCCGGCACCTCCTTGCTGGTCATAACGGCGGGCGTGGTGGACATCATCAGTCAGGACCAGCGGGGGCAACGGCATTTGGTGGGACGAGCCGGTCGCGGTCACGTGCTGGGGGAAATGTCGCTGCTGAGCGACCAGCCGCGGACGGCGGACGCGGTCGCCCACAGTGATGTGGCGGCCCTGGAACTGCCGGCGGCGATCTTTCATCAGCTGGCAGCCCAACATCCGCGGCTGTGCGTCGTGCTGACCAACCTGGTGGCGAACCGTTTGGGAGGACGTGGTCGAGATGTCCTGGCGGACAAATTGTTGGGTGGATACCGTATCCTACGGCGGCTGGGTCGTGGCGGCATGGCCGTGGTCTACAAAGCGGTTGATGTCGAATCGGGCAAAGTGGTGGCTCTGAAGATGATGAGCCACCGGTTGGTGTACGATGCGGAATCGG
>WVZU01000090.1:0-6905 GCA_011772275.1 Planctomycetales bacterium
TTAAGAGTGGCGGTTAAGAGTGGCGGTTAAGAGTGGCGGTTAAGAGTGGCGGTTAAGAGTGGTCGGTTGAGTGGTCGGTTAAGAGGGTTCGGTTAAGAGTAGTCGGTTAAGGGTGGGGGTGAAGGAGGCGGTTCGTTGTGGAAAGGCACGACATGCCTGCTTGCGCGCCCACTTCAGCGGATACCCTGACTCCCTAACCTCCACCTCATCCGCCCGTCAGCGGATCTGCACCTGGTAAGGCAGGACCAGGTTCACCGGCTCGGCAAACAACCGCTGCCACATCTCGGCGCTGGCCAGGGGTGCCGAAAACTGCGGGGCCAGCCGGCGAAGCTGCCGGGAGATGCTGCGGGATTCCACCGTCGGTCCGCCGAAAAGCTGCTCGAACATGCTCTTCGGCTTGGGCAAGATCAGCAGATCCACCTTCTTGTCGCCCTCGATTCCGGCGGCCTTCTTGGCCGCAGCCACCGCGTCGCTGAGCGTACCCAGCTGGTCGACCAGGCCCAGCTCTTTCGCCTGACGACCTGTGTAAACTTTTCCTTGAGCCAGTTCTTGCATTTTGGCCAATTCCATTTGGCGTCCCTGAGCGGCCTTGGTGGTGAACTGCTTGTAGGTCTCCTCCATCAGCCGGGTGATCACCTCGCGTTCGGCCGTTGAGAACGGTTTTTTCAGCGAAAACACGCCGCTGTTGCGGCCGCGGCTGATCGTTTCGGTGTGGATCCCGATCATGCCCAGTGTGTCACCCATGGCCAGTTTGCCGCCCACCACGCCGATCGAGCCGGTCAGCGTGGCCGGTTCGGCAAAGACTTGGTCGGCACCCATGGCAATGTAATAGCCACCGCTGGCCGCTACGTCTCCCATGGAGGCAATCACCGGCTTGTCGATTTTTTTGACCTCCCGCCAGATCAGATCACTGGCAATGGCCGAACCGCCGGGGCTGTCGACCCGCAGCACGATCGCCTTGACCTTCTCGTCTGCCGCGGCCTTGCGCAGCGCCTTGACGATCGTATCGGCGCCGAGGGTAGACTCAGCGAACAGGCCCTGCTGGCTTTCCCCGGACATGATCGCCCCCACCGCGTACACCAGGGCAATCTTGTCGCCCCGGCCGCGGCTCCTGGTGGGCTCGATGCCCATCATCAGGTTCATCAGCTTGACCATCCCCGTAAACCCGGAGAATTCCGTATCCATCTTTTTCTTGCCGTAATTTTTGATGACCGATAGCTTGTCTGCCTCGTGCTCCTCACGGATCGCCGTTTTTAGTTCATCCTCGTAGGCCACGCGATCGATCAGGCCGGCTTCTTTGGCGGCGGTGGCGGTGAACAGGCCTTGGTCGACCAGTTTTCGCACCTGCTCGGGATCCAACTTCCGGTCGGCCGCGACGTCGGCGACCATTTGCTGGTACAAGTCTTCCACCAGCGACTCGAACTGCTGCCGCAACTGGGGGCTCATCTTCGACCGCATGTACGGTTCGGCCGCGCCCTTGAAATCGCCCACCTGGATGAAGTCCGCCTGGACACCGATTTTTTGCAGGAGGTCTTTAAAGAACATCACCTCCGCGCGGACGCCGGTCAGGACCAGGGCCCCGCCGGGTGGCATGACGATCTGGTCGCAGGCACTGGCGATCAGATAGTCGGCCGGCAGGGCCATCTGCAAATCCGCATAGACCTTCGTGCCCCGCTCGCGAGCCCGAAAAATGGCCGACCGCAGTTCGTGGATCTTTCCCCGGCCCACGGCCGGTCCGCGCAGGCGCAGGATCACGCCGTCAATGTCGTCGTCCTCAGCCGCTTTTTCCAGACGAGCAATCGTTTTGGCCAGGCTCTGCTCCAGCTCGCCAAACAGCCCCACCTGCTTTTCTGTCTCGGGAAACGGACCTTCAATTTTGATCGAGGCCAGCGTGATTTTTTTGGCAACCGTTGATTTTTGCGAATCGGGCTCCTCGGCAATAGCAGTGGCACCCACCACGGCCAGCGCCAGGGCGAAAGTGACCAGGGACAGCTTGGGCATGGGGAAACTCCAAGGGTTTTTTCGGAAATGAGCGAATCCGGAGATTTTTCCGGGGTTTTCGCGGGATCGTCAAGGGGAACCTCTGCATTATATCGCTTTGGGCGGGTCCTACGTAGCCAAGGGGGCTTGCCTACCACAGCCTGGAGATGTAAATTTGAATATGTTGTTGATTCGTATACCAGTGCACAATTGACTGGTAAACCTGACGGGTAAACCCACATCCGAGGGGGTCGTCCCGCGTGGCAGGGCAGCCCCCGCATCACCACCGAAAGGCATGCCATGGCAGTCACCGACAAGCTCACTCGTCGGCAAAAGGCCGTTTACGAGTTTATCCGCAGCAAGATCCGCACGCGGGGGTACGGACCCACCGTGCGGGAGATCGGGGAACAGTTCGGTATCCGTTCGCCCAACGGAGTGATGTGCCATCTGAAGGCCCTGGAAAAGAAGGGGATGATCACGCGGGAGCGGAACATGTCGCGAGCGATCCGGCTGTCGCGCGAGCCGGTGGAAGAACGGGGGATGCCGCTGTACGGGGAAATCGCGGCAGGCTTTCTACACGAGGCGGTCGAGCAGAACGAGCGGATTGATTTCGAGGAGATTTTCAGCAAGAAGAACCTCTTTGCCCTCCGTGTCAAAGGCGATTCGATGATCGAGGACGCGATCGCCGACGGCGACTACGTCGTGGTCAAGAAGCAGCGAACCGCCCGCAAGGGCCAGATCGTCGTCGTGCTGACCGGCGAAGGAGAGGCCACCTTGAAGCGTTGGTACCCGGAGGCCAACCGCATCCGCCTGGAACCGGCCAACGCCAACATGAAGCCGATCTACGTCAAGGACGCCAACGTCCTGGGCGCCGTGGTGGGCGTGGTCCGCAAAGTCGACTAACCGCCCGCCAGGGCAGGGGGGAGCGAGCGGGGGCGAGATGGGCATCGCGGGGCGAGCGGGGGGATAGCGGCGCGAGCGGGAAAATAACGAGGCTTCTTGCTGCCAACCCATCGCCGGGGACCAGGGGCGGGTTTTCCAGAGGACCGGCTGCTGGTCGTTCCGCCTTCAGGCGGCATCTGGTTCCCCACGGACGCATCATGTTGAGCGGTCCCGGCCCGCCGGGACGAGCCGCCGGGAGGTTGAAAAGGGCAAGCCGCGATCATGATTTCCCTGCCGCGGCCACGCGCAGATGTGTTTTTTGAGCGGTCCCGGCGCGGGGCAAGTACGGGTGAAAAGTTTACCGGGGCGATGGGCGGGCAGATCGCTGCGGGGCACCGCGGCAGGAGGCGAGGGCCCGGCGGCGGTTAACCGGCTTCTTTGAGGATCGCCTGGTTGAGTTTGTTGTAGAGCGTCTTGAGGCTGATCCCCAGTTCTTCGGCGACCTTGGGTTTGTTTCCCTGATGGCGGTCCAGGGCCTGGTCGATGGCTTGCATCTCCAGTTCCCGCAGGCTGATCGGTCCGATCACCGCGGTGGGGACCGCCGACGCTCGATAGGTCCCAAAGTTGGCCGGCAGGTGCTGGATGCCGATCGGCCCGTTACCGGCGAGGATCGAGGCGTGTTCCATCACGTTGGCCAGTTCGCGGACGTTCCCCGGCCAGCTGTGGCGGGCCAGGGCGTCCAGCACTTGGGGGTCCAGTGTCTGGGCGGCGGAGTTTCCACCGCGGAAGCGGGCCAGGAGGTGGGCGGTCAGTTGGGGCAGGTCGTCCAACCGTTCGCGCAAGGAGGGCAAGGGAATTTCGAACGTATTGATGCGGAACATGAGGTCTTCGCGAAACGTTCCTTCCTCTACCATCTCCACCAGGTTACGGTGCGTGGCGCACAGCACGCGGACGTCGACTACGATCGCATCGTTTTCCCCCACGCGGCGAATCTCGCCGCTCTCCAGAAACCTCAGCAGTTTGGCCTGCAGCGATTTGGGCAGTTCGCCGATTTCGTCCAGGAACAGCGTCCCGCCGTCGGCCACTTCGAACAGCCCGGTGCGGTGGTCGTCCGCCCCGGTGAAGGCCCCTTTGCGGTGGCCGAACAGTTCGCTTTCGATGAGGCTCTCCGGCAAGGCCCCGCAATTGATCGCCACAAACGGCCGCTCCGCTCGGCTGCTCTGCTCGTGCAGCGCCCGCGCCACCAGTTCCTTACCGGTCCCGGTCTCGCCCAGGATCAGCACGGTGGACTGGGTGGGGGCGACCTTGGCGATCAGTTCGTTGACCTCCTGCATGGCCGGATTGTCCCCGACCAGTTGGGGTGCGCCTTCCAGGCGGCGGACTTGATGTTGCAGGGCCCGGCACTGTTTCTGCAGTTCCCGCTTGTCCGCGATCCGGGCCAACAGCGCCTCCAGTTCGACCAGCTTGCAGGGCTTGGTCAGGTAGTCGAAGGCCCCCTGCCGCAGGGCGGCCACGGCGGTTTCCAGGGAGGACTTGCCGGTCAGCACGACGGCCTCGGTGTCGGGGGCGAGGGCCTTGGCCCGGGCGATGACTTGGATGCCGTTGAGCCCCGGCATGTCGAGATCGACGAGGATGCAGTCGTAGACGTTTACCTCCAGGGCGGCCACGGCGGTCAGTCCGTCGGGGCAGACGGTGACCTCATGCCCCAGCCGAGGCAATTCGAGACTCATCAATTCTTGCAGCGACTTTTCGTCGTCGGCAAACAGAATCCGCAGGCTTTTGGGCGATTTGTCAGCGATGACGTTTCTCCTTATGGGTCGGGTGGTGTCGCGGCGGGACGTGATGGGGCCTGTGGGGTCTTCTGCCATGCTCACGCAGCGCGGCGATGGGGTTCTATTTTCTTTTCGCTTTCTTTGAGCGGCAGCCAGACGCGGAACTGCGACCCGCGGCCGGACCCTTCGCTGTGTGCTTCGATGCGGCCTCCGTGGTCGTCCACGATGCGATGCACGATCGAGAGGCCCAGTCCGGTACCCTGGCCGCTACGACGACGTGTGAAGAACGGTTCGAACAGGTTCTGGTGGACTTCTGCGGTCATCCCGCAACCGTTGTCCGAGACAACGATTTCCGCCAGCCCATGCCGGCTGCTGAGCTGCAGCGTAACCGTCCCACCGGTATCAATGCTGTCCAGGCCATTGGTAATCAGGTTCAGGACAACTTGTTTGATTTCCTGCGGCTTGACGGCGGCGATCAAGGAGGGCCCCGGCACCAGCTGGATATGTTTCTCCTGGTTTTTGGCCAGGTGCCGCACCATTTCGATCACGCCCGCGACCAGTTCCCGCAGGTCGGTATTCTGGTGGCGGCGGCCGCCACCGGTGCGGGAGAAGTCCAACAGCTGGTCGGTAATCGCTTTGCAGCGAAATGCCTCGTCCTGGATCATCCGCAGGTACTTTCGTGCTCCAGCCGCACATTGTTCGTCCGGCACGGCCCCCTCATTCACCTGCCGCTCCAGCGATTCGGCACACATCGCGATGGAGGCCATCGGATTGTTGATTTCGTGAGCCACCCCGGCGGCCAGGAAGCCGATGCTGGCCAGCTGAGCGTTGCGGACCATTTGCATGGTGCGATCCTTGACCTGCTGGTCCAGATCGTCGCGGACCGACTGAAACCGCTCGGTCATGTGGTTCATGGCGTCCGCCAGTTCCGATATTTCGTCCTGGGAGTCCAGGTGGATGCGGTGAGAAAAGTTGCCGGCGGCGACGCGGCGCGAACCGTCGATCAGGATCCGCAGAGGGCGGAAGACCCAGGCCATGAACAGCCGGACAAAGAGGGCCAGCAGGCAGATGGCAAACAAAGTGGTCAGCCAGGTGATGTAGATCAGCGACCGGTAGCGGAGTCGGACTTCGTCGGTAAAATTGCGCATCCGCGCGTGGAGGAAACTGGGCAGTTCGGCCGACAGCTGCTGCAGCTGCTCCAATTCCTCGCTGACCCGCCCTACCTGCAGGTCGTCCAGCATCCAGAAGCGGTCGTCGTTAATGGTCTGGATCCGGCCGATTAATTCTTCAATCTTTCCGACCGTAGCCCGCTCGCGATGACTGTCCCCCATACTGGGGCTCTTGTGTTCGTTCCCGTCCAGCTGCTTGCGGTACTGGCTCAGGGTCTGCTGGAAGCTTTCCAAATGCAGGCCGAACTGTTCGTAGAGGATCTGTTCGTCCAGCGGCGGCTTGGCGTTGCTGTGGGGGTGGGCGTAGAGCCGGCTGAGCTGGCGGATTTCAGTGAGCGTGATCCGCAGGTCGGTCACGTGCTGGCCCAGGTCGGCCGCAATCGGCAGCTCTGCCGCTCGGCCACTTATGCTCTTGACCAGGTTGCGATACGAATAGAGCCCGACCGTGCCGTAGACGGCCAGCACGATGAAGATGACCAGCAACAGGGCAAGCTTCAGAACCAGCTTGTAACGAATGGGCCAGGTGGACAGCATCCGCGACCTCCTTGTCGCTCGTGCGTCGGCGTTGCCGCGTGCGCGGGAAGATCCGCCGCCACGATCTGAGAAACGGGTTGGGGAGTGTAGCACGAGGGGGGGGCACAAGACAAGCGGAAGGGGGCGCGGGAGGGGAGCGGCCGGGGATGAAGCCCGTTTTCTGTCAGGAAGGGCAGTGCTAGCAGCAGGAAGGGCCAGGAATTAAGGGCTGGGGCTGCGGGGTGCGGGGTGTGCGGGACGGGGGTTAATAGCGGAGCACACGGCGGAGCAGCCAACCGCTCCACAGCAACAGCGCCACGTTGCCCGACCAGACGACGATCGGAGGGAGGGCCCCCGTTTTGGCTCGATCAATACTGACCATCAGCAGCGGATAGTAGACGATGAGGATTGGGAGAAAGCAGAGGAAGAAGGTCGTCCAGAACTCGCCAAAGCGGCGACGGATGGCCAGGGGGGCGCCAACGGCGACAAAGCAGAGGCAGCTGAAGCCGGCGGCCCAGCGGCGATGGGGTTCCGTTTTGAGCCGAAACACCTGTTCGCGCTGCCGTCGCAGCTGGGTCTCACTCCGCCG
>WVZU01000090.1:6934-7965 GCA_011772275.1 Planctomycetales bacterium
TGGTCGATCCGCTGCCGCTGCCGCTCGATGGCCTCGGGAATATCGCGCAAGGCCATCTGCGACGGACGCCGGCTGTCGCGGTCGCTGTTGCGGCTGAGCGGCAAGACACGTTCGATCGTGCCGCGAAAGGAGGCTTCCATCCCACTGCCGACCGCGCTACCGTTGTGCAGGACGATACGCAAGGTATTAGCCACACTGTCTGCATGCAATTCCGCCCATTCGGCACGGATCACCACGGCAGGCGCGTCCCCGTGCTTTTGAAACGTCACCGTAGGGTGAATCAGCCTCTGGCCCTCAACCCGCTTGACATTGATCGAAAAACCGGGCGAAGCGTAGGCACCTTGGCTGGTCAACATCCCGTAGGCAATTTCTTCGAGGGAAGCAATCACGATCCGGCGCACGCCATCACGACCCCAGGAAACAGCCAGATCGTTCAGCCAGACCGTGCCGAAGCTCAGCAAAGTAACAGCAGCAAAGCAGGGCCACAGAATCCGCCACGGCGAGATACCCATGGCCTTAATCGCCACAATCTCGTTGGCCGAAGAAAGGCGTCCGAAAACAAAGCAGGCTGCAAACAAGATGGTCGCTGGGACAGCAAACCGCAAGGCGTCTGGAAGAATGTAGGGGATGAGCCGAAGGACGAGCCCGAAGTCAAGCTGTTGTTCGCGGGCCTCGCGCAGGATGGCCACGATCACCATGAGCAGGGTCATTGCGCTGAGTGCCATCAGGAAGATGGATAACAGCTGAAACATGACGTAACGAGTCAGTTTATGCATGGGCGAAAGCTTGTAATCACGGTCGTCGCCGGGTGGCTATCCTTCAAGCGCATGGATCATACGTTGAGCCTCAAATTGCGACGTCGCACGCGGACAGGCACAGGCTTGGCCGTCGCAGAGCAGACGTCGTGTGAGCAATCCGGGTTGAGCAGGGTAGATCCACGGGCGATCATTTTGCGGGCGGGGGTAGTCAGGTCAAGATGAATTACGCCGCCGCCACGCCGATTGTTCCCCCCCCGGCCCCCGGCAGGTTTC
>WVZU01000336.1 GCA_011772275.1 Planctomycetales bacterium
CAGCACCCCGGCTGCTGAGTGCCATCCTGGCGAGAAAGGATGACGTTCCCGCCTGAGGTCGGGCTTGAGCAGCCGGGGTGCTTCTAGCCCGGAGAAACCAAGAAACCAGACGCGCTACTTAATGGGATAACTTGGCAAAATTGGGTAGACCGGAGGGGGTCGGGAGTCTTTTTCGCCACCCGTCCCCTTATCTATCGAAACAGGGTTTTCTAAAGGCGAAAAAGACTCCCGACCCCCGGTTGTGGGGCCTGCTGGCTTGTTTCTGTGCCCGCTTGGCGGTTGGCGGCCAGAGCGGTCATTGAGGGAACGGGCTTGTCTTTCGCCGTCGTTGCTTGTCAGGCCGCTTGCGTGCCATCTTTTTCGGCACCCTCGCCAACATGTTCTGCCTCGTCGTCGTCGGCCGATCGCAGGATTTCACCTGTTTCGGAGACATCCTCAAAGCGGACGGAAACGCGTTTGGAGATACCTGATTCCTGCATGGTCACGCCGTAGAGGGTACCGGCGCAGGTCATGGTTTTCTTGCTGTGCGTGACGACGATGAACTGGGTCCACTGGAGAAAATCGTTGAGCACCCCAATGAACCGCTCGATATTCGCTTCGTCCAGCGCCGCATCGACTTCGTCCAGGACGCAGAACGGGCTGGGGCGGCTACGGAAGATGGCCAGCAGGAGGGCGACGCAGGTCATGGTTTTTTCGCCGCCGCTGAGCAACGAGATGCTGCGGGGTTCCTTACCGGGGGGTCGGGCCACGATTTCCAGGCCGCTTTCCAGGATATCTTCATCTTCGTCAACGACAATATCTGCCTGTCCGCCCCCGAACAGTTTGCGGAACAACGCCTGAAAGTGTCCTCGCACGGTCTCTAACGTTTCGACAAACAGCCGCCGACTGTCCTCGTTGATTTTGTCGATGATCTGTTTCAGCGAGTTTTTGGCCTTGGTCAGGTCCTCGTACTGCGTCGACAAATCGCTGAAGCGGGTCTCCAGTTCTTCCAATTCTTCCAGGGCTTCCAGGTTGACATTACCGACATTGCTGATTTTTCGCCGCAGGTCGACGATTTCTTCTTCGATCGCTTCGCGTTCGTGCTGTTCTTCTTCCGTGGGCTCGTGTTGCAACGCGGCCAGATCGATCTGGTAGTCTTCCAGCATGCGGGTGGCGAGGGCATCGCGTTCGTGCTGGACTTTGCCGGCAGCCAGTTCTTGTTCGTGAACATCTTTTTCCAATTGCCGCAGGGCGGATCGGACTTTTTGCACATCCACCACAGCCGCGCCGCGTCGTTGGCGCAGCTGTTCGACCGCCGCGACCCGTTCTGCCGAACGGTTTGCCAGGTGTTCTTTTTCCAGGTAGAGCGTGGCGAGTTTCGTCTCTTCCTGCAGGATGCGGTGATCGGCCTCCTCCGCTCGCTGCTCGGCTTCACGCAGCAAGCCGCGGCTTTCGTCAATCGCCTGCTGCCGTTCGCGCTGGTCATGCTGGAACTGCCGCAAGCGGAGCGCCAAGCTGTCCAGTTGCTGCTCGCTCTTCGCCAGCTCGACCTTGGCCGTCGTCAGTTCCGCGGCCCACCGCTGCCGTTCGGTTTCGATCTGGTCGAGTCGCTGCTGGTCCTGGTGGATGGTCGCTTCCATGTCCGCCAGATGTTTTTCGATATCACCTCGACGATCCCGCACCATGGCCAGATCGGAGGTGGCTGCATCCCGTTCTGAGCGAGCCTGGCTGAGCTCGTTGTCGAGCGTCATTTTTTTTTCGTCCAACTGTACCTGCCGCTCTTCCACGGCAGACAGTTTGCGGTGGATGCCGGCGGCGCTTTTCTGCAGTTCTTCCCGCCGGTTGGCCAGCGTTTCCACTTGCGCGTGGGCATCGGCAACTGCGTCGTTCAAGCATTCGACGCGGCCGGCCTGATCTTCCATGCGGGCGGTGAGATCCGCAATTTCCGTTTCCAGTTGGCGCAGTTCACTGCGGCGCGAGATCAATCCCGTCGCCGTGCTCTTCGGCCCCACGCAGACCGTTCCTTCGGCGAACAGCACCTCACCGGCCTGTGTCACAAAATTCTGGCCAGGGGCGACCTGGGACAATTCCCAGGCGTGGGCCAAGCTGCTGACGATCCAGGTGTCTCCCAACAGCCGTTCGGCCAGATCGGCGTACTGCGGATCGGCTGTCACAAAACGATCCGCTCGGCCGATCACACCCGGACGTCCTTCCAGATCGACGCGTGGCATGCGGGTATGGGCCGCCGCGGCGACCTGGGTGGGCACGAAACCGACACGTCCGTCCAGCCCATGTTGGCCGTCCACCAGCAGCTGCCGCAACGCTCGACTTGGCTCGACCACCAGATAAGCGGCACGTTCTCCCAGGGCCGTTTCGATCAGGGGCGCCATGTCGACGCGGACCTTGAGGACGTCGGCGACCAGGCCTCGCACATCGCGCCAGGGTCCTTCGTGGGGTGCCTGGCGGCTAGCCGCCAGCACTTCTTTGACGCCGGCGTTGAGCCCTTCTTGCTGACGTTCCAGTTCCCGCAGCACCATGGCCCGCTCGCTGGCCCCTGAAAAAGCCTCGCGATACCGGGCCAGGTCTGCCTGGCCTTCTTGCAGCTCTTTTTGAAAGCCGTTCAATGCCTGCCGTGCCTGCTGCAGATCGCGCTGGCAGCCTTCCAGTTCTCCGGCCAGGGCCTGTTCGGTGATCCGCAGTTGGTCCAATTCGCTGGCGGTACAGTCCCACATCTCCACCAGCTTGGCCAGTTGATCGGCACAGCGCCGCAACATCCCCCCGGCGGTATGAATTCGGGTTTCCAGGGAGGTAATTTCGTTGCCCAGGTCGCTGGTTTGCCGCACCATATCCATGTGTTTGCGGCGCTGTTCTTGTTGCTGGGCATACCGCCGATCGTGTTCCTTGCGCAAGTCGGCCAGTGCGGCTTCGATCCGGCCTACCTTTTCGCGCACCTGCTGGTGATGCTGTTCTGCGGCCGTGACATCGGTGGTGGTGGTCTGGACCTGCGATCCCAGGTCGCGTGAGCGGGAGGAGAGGGCGGTTAGTTGAGCGCGATGGCGTTCGGCGTCGCGCTGCATATCTTCGCGACGGCCGCGCTGATGTTCGATGGTCGACTCACAGGTTACAATCTGTTCGTGGTTTTCCGCTCGAGCCGATTCGTTCTGTCGGATCGAATCTTCTTCCTGGCCGATTTCTGTTTCCCACCGGACCAGTTGCTGGTCCAGATCGTCAGCTTCCTGGTTCCGCAACGCAATATCGCTGCTCAGCATTTCCAGTTGCCGTTGGTGGGTTTCCAATTGCTCGCTCAGATGTCGCCAGTCCGTCAGGCCCACCTGGGTTCGCAACTCCTGTAGCCGGTCGGTGTATTCTTTGTATCGTTGAGCCTTGGCGGCCTGGCGGCGGATGGTCCGCAATCGATTTTCGACTTCTTCCACGATGTCGGAGAGTCGGAGGAGGTTCTGTTCGACACGATCGAGCCGGCGGATGGCCTCGATTTTCTTTGCCTTAAAACGGCTGATACCGGCCGCTTCCTCGAAGATCAGGCGTCGGTCGCGGGGGGACGCCTGCAGCATCACATCGACTTTACCCTGTTCGATGATGCTGTACGCCTGGGTGGAGACGCCGGTGCCGGCAAACAGATCGCGAATGTCGCGGAGGCGTCGCGCCTGTCCGTTGATCAGATACTCGCCTTCCCCGCTGCGGTAAACGCGTCGGGTGACATGCACTTGAGGGGTGTCGATTGGCAGGCGACCGTCAAGGTTGTCAAAGGTGAGGGTGGTTTCAGCGGAGTTGAGCGGCCGGCGGGTACCGGAACCGTTAAAGATGACGTCGGCCATCTCCTTGCCCCGCAAGCTCTTCACGCTCTGCTCGCCCAAAACCCATTTAATAGCGTCAACGATATTCGATTTACCCGAACCGTTCGGGCCGACAACGACGGTAATGCCCGGCGGAAACTCGAATCGAGTCTTGTCGGCAAAGCTTTTGAAGCCGACCAGTTCCAGCGCTTTGAGCATGGGCGAGACAGGTTGGAGGGGGGGTGAGGCGGGTGGCAGGCCGATCGTTTCAGCCCGGTTTGCCCGCCGCCAAAACGTGTGCGAACATCGATCTTGGCGCCGTGCCAGCACAGCTGGCGGCAGCGGCCGTGGCGACCTGCTTGAACGGGGTTTGCTTGTCCGAGGCCTCCACGCCCCCCGCACGGGCCTAATTTCGCCAACGATTCCACATTTTACCAACGGAACGAGCGACTGGCCACGACGATTCGGCGGGAAAATCGGGCTCGGCTGCGGGACCTTCCGCCGGCTGGGCAGCGGTGTCGTCGACCGGTTTCCAGGGGTTCTGCCCGCGGTCGAGGTCTGGCTGGGGGCTGTCGACCGTCTCCAGCTCAGCCGGCTCGTCTGCCAGCACGGGCTGCGATGCGGGTTGATATCCACGCGGTCGGCCGGGGATGGCATCGACCGCCAGGCGGCATTCCAGGGAACGGCTGGCCTTGGCCTGCAGCAATGCCTGAACGACGTCCCGATAGGTCCCTCCCACTTCGACAATCGCCCGCACGACTTCTTCGATATCGGACGATACCTGTCGGTGTTTGTCCTGGTGACTTGGCGCAAAATTGGTAACGGTAACAGGTCCGTCTTGTTTGGCATTGATTCGAATATAGCGCCCGGCATCCAGAATCAGTGGCTGGCGCAGTTGCATCCGGTTTCCGAACAGTACGATTTCCGGTCGGGATGTCCGCGCGACGTGAACCAGGGGGGTGCCTTCCCCTCGAATCACGTGCAGATGAAAGCGGCCTTCCAGCAGTTCGCCACGGACGACCGGATCGTTGGGATCCATGGCCCACAGAGCGCGAAAAGCCCCGTAGCGTGTTTGAGCGCTGTTGCCGGAGAGCAGTTTGACTAATTCCTGGCGAGCCGCCGGCTGATCCATGGCGCTTAGTGCGGCCAGCGCCTCTGCCCGCCACGCCGCTTCCTGCTCGGCCGCAACCCGCAACGGCTCGGCTGCCGACTCGACATCCAGATAGGCCAGCGCCTCGGCTGCATAAAAGCGGACCTCCGGGTTGTCGGCGACAAGCCCCTTTTTCAAGACGTCGATCGCCTCGCGGCCGATGGCCTCCAGGCGTATTGCCGCGCTGGCGGAGGTGAGCGGATCCAGCAGCTGCCGTTCGAGCAACCGCAAACGCACACCCCGTTCGGCCGGCGATTCCCGCAAAGCGATGCTCTGCACCACCCGCAAATAACGGTCCAGATTATCTTTGTAGCGCGGATGCAAGTCGAGTTCGACATAGCCGTCGTTTTTCGGTTTC
>WVZU01000293.1 GCA_011772275.1 Planctomycetales bacterium
TAAGAGGGTTCGGTTAAGAGTGTTCGGTTAAGAGGGTTCGGTTAAGAGTGTTCGGTTAAGAGTGTTCGGTTAAGAGTGTTCGGTTAAGAGTGTTCGGTTAAGAGTGTTCGGTTAAGAGTGTTCGGTTAAGAGTGTTCGGTTAAGAGTACATTTCATCGCAGTCTTAACCGCCACTCTTAACCGGATACTCTTAACCGACTTGCTTAACCGCTTTCCACAGGCCAAACAATATCGCTGAGTGAAAAAACTGCGCCCATTGCTGGCAGCCATCGCACTCAATTCCCCTCTTCAATGGACCATCTCTTTTCTATGTCAGTCGGTTTTTACCCACAGATTCCTCCGAAGACTCGAAAATGGAAGGCGGCGGGCGGAGGGCCGTGGGTTGAGCCAACGGGTCGTGTTGGGACCCCCCTTTGACGCGGGTCCTTTCTTGCCTTTCCTCCCGCGTTGCCGGCCCTTTGTCTGGCGTTTATTTTACGGCGAGCCCAATTTGTCGCGGAGGGCCTTGGCGACCGGGCGGGGGACGAACCGCAGTAGTTCGTCTTCCCCGGCCATGGAAGCAATCTGCTTGATCAATGAACTGGAGACGTGCGAGTATTCTTCGCCGGCCATCAGGAACACGGTTTCCACGTCGGGGTCCAACTTCTGGTTGGCCAGCGACATGGTAAATTCCGCTTCCATATCCGACAAGGAACGCACGCCACGAATCATGACCCGTGCGTTGCACGCGCGGACAAACTCCACCGCCAGGCCACAAAACGATTTCACTTCCACGTTATCCAATCCGGCCGTTACCCGTTGGACCAGCTCCATCCGCTCTTCCGTCGTGAACAACGACTCTTTATCAATATTGACACCGATCCCGATCACCAGCCGGTCCACCAGCCGGCTGCAACGCTGGATGACATTCAAGTGTCCCAGCGTAATGGGATCGAAGGAGCCGGTGTAGACGGCGACATGCAGATCTCGTTTGGACACGGCGTTTGTTCCTGAGGCCAGGGGGGGATGAGAAAAGCCTTGCGGGGATGCGCGAAATCTAACTCTTCAGGACCAATGTAAAGTCGCGAGAAGGCGAGGGCAATCGAGGGTTCGATTCTGGTTGGCCGGTCACGGGTCATGGGTAGTCTGCAGGGCCTGGATCAGCCGGTCGAGATCCTCTTCGTTGTTGTAGGCGTGGGGGCTGATCCGCAGGCGGCCGTCACGGTAGCTGACCACGACACCCTGCCGCAACAATTGCTGTCTCAGCAGGCCCATGTCCCCCGGCCAGGTAAAGGACACGATGCCGCTGCGGCGCTGGCCGTCACGGGCCGAGGCGATGGTAGCGCCGGCGTCCGTGAGTCGCTGGCAGGCCAGGTCGGTCAACTGAAGAATTCTATGGGCGATCTGGGGAACGCCAAATGACATCAGCAGCTCCAGGCTGGCCCCCAGGGCCAGGTTGCCGACGATGTTTTCCGAGCCCCCTTCGAAGCGGGCCGCGGTCGGCTTGAGGTCGAGCTGGATGTGATCAAAGTCGTGTTCGCGGACCACGCTGTGCCAGCCGACGCCCCAGGGATGCAACAAATCCAAGTGATCCCGGCGGACGTAAAACAAACCCGCCCCTTCCGGGCCCAGCATCCATTTGTGGCCGTCGGCGGCCAGAAAGTCGACCGGTGTCCGGCTGACATCGAGCGGGAAAATGCCGAGCCCCTGGATGGCATCCAGGAACAACAGCGCGCCATGTTCGTGCGCCAGGGTTGCCAGTTCGTCAACGTCGTGACGCCAGCCGGAGGCAAATCCGACCCAGCTGACGGCGACGATCCTGGTTCGCTCGTCACAAGCCGCGGCCAGTTGGCTGAGGTCCACACGACCCTGGTCGACGGGAACCCGGCGCGTCTCCACGCCCCGCGACGCGAGGTTCATCCAAGGGTAGAGATTGGAGGGGAACTCGTTGGCCAGCGTGACCACGTTGTCACCCGGCTGCCAGGGATACCCTTCTGCCACCAGGCAGATGCCGGCCGTCGTGTTCTTGACCAGTGCCAGCTGGTCCTCCCCCGCGCCCATCATCCCGGCGGCCACGCGACGCACGGCTTGCACGCGACGGTTCCAATCGGACCAGACCGTGGCCCCGTGAACGGCTGCCTGTTCGGCCCAGGCGACCACCGCCTCGCAGGCCGGACCGCTGATCGGCGCGACCGCCGCGTGGTCCAGATAGGCGAGTCGTTCAGCGACCGGCATCTGGCGGCGAAAAGCGTCCCAATCGGGCGTCCCCTGGCCGTGATTTGCGGACTCGCTGTGCATGGACACCCTGGGCCTGCGAGGAAATGCGGTCGATGGTGATCGCGGCAGCCCGGCAAGTGGAACCGCCTATCGGCATGAATTATACTGAAATATTCGGCTGGTTAACGGCGAATCACGCAAATTCCGACGACCTACGATGAAGGCCATGAGCATTTCGGGGATTGTTTTCGGCATCCTCATTGTGGTGATTTTCACGCTGGATCTGACGCCGCTGAAGATCCCCTTCGGCCAGCCCAGCGCCACGCTCGATATCGGCTTCATGATCGCCGGAGGGCTGATCACCTATCTCGGCTGGTCCGCGATGAAAACCTCGACCTAGCCCCCACACCGGCCGACACCTGCCGTCGCGCTGGCGACTCGATTTTTCTATCCGCCAGCCCGGACCGGGGGCGGGGGGAGGCGGGCTACCCTTCGGACCTGGCCAGGGCCACATCAGGCGGCACGCGAGTGGGGCGCTGGAGCCCGCAGGATGGATTGGGCGGCAGGGGTTGAACGTCGGTGGGGCAACTGAGCGGCAATTTGTGAAATCGTCCGCACTTGCAGCTGGCCGTCGTCGCGACGACGAGCGACGTGTTGCAGCAAACGTTCCAGGGACCTGAGCGATTGCCGATCCCCACTTACCAGATCGCCCAACACGACGTGACACAAGCCGCCGCCCGACATGGCCCGGTCGATCCGCCGACGGATCGCCAGGCCGCCGGTACGCCCGGAGTCTTCAGCAAACAGGAAGGAGGCTTGCATCTCCCAGAGCCCAAATCGTAACGTGCGGATCGGATGCCTGACGCGACGACGGCCCGTCGCCACGTGATCGCGGACCACCATGCAGATGCCGGCACGGACCAGGGCGTCAAGCCGCGCGGGGGGCGCTCCGCCAGGGAGCATCAGCGAGGTAATCTCCAGTCCGGCCGCCTTCGCAATCGACAAATGCCGCTGCAGATCGGTCCGCGCCAAATCACCCCCCGCCTGCGAATCCCGCTCGTCGCCCTGAGGGTACAGCGCGATCTCGTGCGATATTTGTCCAGACAATAACTGCGGGACGAGCGGGTCCCCCGTCAAATCACTCAGACCCCAGCTAACCGCCATCTGAAATTCTTCAAACAGCTCAGCGTAACGTCCCATCATCCGCTCGCACACGGACACAGAGCTTGTCTTTGCTGAGGGCAGGCGGATCGAAAAACAGGTGACTCGCTGAGGGACATTCGACGGTGGCAAGAGGCGCATCACAATTTTCCTGGGCAGCAATTTTCCTGGGGGCAAACATTTCCCGGAGGGGAACAAGGGTGGGATTCAAGGAACGGCATGCAGGGAGCAGAAACCGTCCCCACAGGACGATCAGCCACTTCGGGCAGTCCAACCGCGCCGATCCGGGACCTCTTTCGTCACCGCGCCCCATGGATGGCACTTTGTGTCAGGGGACGAAAAACGGCCAGGACCCCGGCCCCCCCAAGGGGCGAAAGGTCGTTGGGCAGCACCGCGCGGCGAGCCACCATCCTGTTCGGCCAGGCCAGCCGGCTGGCATGACGCAATCAGAGCGGGTGACGACTGGGCAAGGCGGGCAAAATCTACTGGCCCGGTTTCGGGTCGCCGCCGGCTGCGGACTGCTTGTCTGCCACCATCGCGTCGATCAAACCATCGGTGGTGTAATCGACCGCTTCGACGTGGGGCGGATAACCCAGCTCGCGTAACGTCTCCGAAGTCACCGGGCTGATACTGGCCACCCGGCTGCGACGCAGCAGATCTCCGAACATGGCGGCCAACGACCGCGCAATGGCAGAGCTGGTGACGGTGATCCAATCGACCTGTCCGGCCTGCAGGGCCTGGCGAACTTCCTCGGCCGGTTGAGCAACATCGCGGCTGTGGTAGACGACGATTTGATCGACCTGGCCGCCGGCCGCCGTCAACCGCTGTGCCAACACATCGCGCCCCCGGCTCGCTCGGCACAGCAGGAACCGCCTGTTTGCCGCCCCGGCGGCCAGCGCGTCGGCCAGGGCCTCGGCGCGGTAGGCGGCAGGTTCCACATCCGCTTTGAGGTAATAATGCCCCAAGGCTTCGGCCGTTCGCGGTCCGATCACGGCCAGTTGGGTGTCCCCCAAACACCGCAGATCGCCCTGCCGCTGCCAGATCCTGTCCAAGAGGGATCGCACACCATTGGCGCTGGAAAAGACCAGCCAGTCGTAGGTCGCCAGTTGATCGAGGGCTTGATCGACCGGGCTCCAATCCGCAGGCGGCTCGATGGCAATCGCAGGCTGGACCATACAACCAGCACCCCGCTCGACCAGCTTGCCACACATTTCCGCAGCCTGGTGCAGGGGTCGCGTCACCAGGACCGTCTGGCCGGTCAGCGGCCGTTTGCGGGACCAGCTGAAGAGGGTCTCCGGCCGGCAGGCCTGGCCAATCATCACGACTGCCGGGGGTCGCAGTTTTTCTTGATCGATCTTGTCGGCGACTTCGCCCAGCGTCGCGGGGATCACCTGCTGATCCGTCCAACCGCATCGCCGCACGATGACAGCCGGCGTCGACGTCGCCAAACCGGCCTCGATCAGCGCCGACGACCAGGAGGGGGCCGTGGTGATGCCCATGTAAAACACCAACGTCCCTGGAAACCTGGCCAGCGCCGCAAAGTCGACTTTGGGGGGACCGTCCTGTCCCAATTGTTCCTGGCCAGTCACCAGGGCCACCGCGGAGGACCCGTCGCGGTGTGTTACCGGGACCCCTGCCAGGCTGGGCGCGGCGAGTGCAGCCGTGATTCCGGGCACGATCTCAAAGCCGATCTTGCCGGCCACCAGCGCTTCCAGTTCTTCGGCCATCCGCCCAAAGACGGCCGGATCTCCGCACTTCAGCCGCACCACCTCCAGCCCCGCCGCCGCTCGATCCACCAGCAATCGATTGACTTCCTCCTGCGACATGATCCGCCCCTGTCCGTGGCGGCCCAGGCAAATGGTCTCGGTCCCGGCACGGGCGTGCAGCAGGATCAGCGGATTGGCCAGGTAATCGTACACGACAACATCCGCGGACCGCAGCAACTGCACTCCACGGACCGTGATCAGCCCGGGGTCTCCCGGTCCCGCCCCCACCAGATAAACGCGACCTGTCTTGCCGGATGTGATCATCGACCTCTACCCATGCCCCGCGGAACGCCGGTCCGAGATGCCTGTTGCGCTTGCTTACATTCTAACCAGTCTAACTATTCCCGGTTATGGGATGCGGGATACGAAATGCGGGATGCGGGATGCGGAAATCGCCATGCGGGATGCGGGCAGGCACTTCCTGCCGACGTTCGCGTTTTTTCCCGCGGGGACGAGGCGCGGGTCNNACGAGGCGCGGGTCGCCCCACCGCATTTTGCTCACCCGCAACCTGCCACCGGCCTGCCGCCCCACGCGTTGTTTTGCCGGTCCGACGTGATAAAATGGGAGTGCGGTTGCCTGGACATCAGCATCCCCCTCCTACGCGGAACGCCCGCTGGTTTTCGATCCACCGCACCGCATCTCTTCCCGCAGGGACCCCCTGATGGTGCCAAAAAGCAAAGACAAAGCCGGAGCGAAGAACGCGGCCGCGGCCAAGCAGTCGGACAAGTCGGCCGACAAGAGCGACGCGCCGCAACTTGAGCCAATTTCGCCGGCCAAGCGCAAACGGCTGCAGAAGTGCTTTGAGCACGGCAGCATGTTATCGGGCAAGGGGGAATACGACTATGCCAACCAGATGTTCGCCCAATGTGTGGCTGGCGACCCGGGCAATCTGATCTACACCCAGAGCTTTCTGGGCAATCTGATCAAGAAATACAACAACAACAAGAAGGGGGGCAAGCTGGCTGCGATGCGGGGTGCCAGTGCGAAGGCCAGCATGAAAAAGTCGATGATGAAAAAGAAGTGGCCGGAAGCGATCAAGTCCGGGCTGGACATGCTGACCTTGAACCCCTGGGACACCGCCACCTGCACCGACCTGGCCAAGGCCTGCGGCGAATTGGAGCTGGACGAATGCCAGCTGGCCTATCTGCGGATGGCCCTGGAGGGCGCGCCCAAGGATCTGGCCCTGAACCGACTGGCTGCCAACATGTTCGCAAGCCTGGCTCACTTTGACGACGCGATCCACTGCCTGGAACGTATTGCGGCCGCCAACCCCAACGACCTGGAACTTCGCCGGGAAATCGGGGCCATGACGGTCGAGAAGACGATCAACAAGGGAGGCTACGACGATGCAGAAACGTCGCTTGACGTGAGCGTCCAAAGGCAGGCTCGTGAAGATTCCGCCGGCGGCACGATCCAATTGACAGAGGAACAACGCCTGCGACGCGAAATTCGTCGTCATCCGGAGGAAGTCACCAATTACGTCAACCTTTCCGATCACTTTTTCAAGCTGGAACAATACGACAAGTGTGAAGAGGTGCTGCAGGAAGCGGTGCAGGCGACCACTGCCGTCCGCGCCAGGGAAGCCCTGGAAGATGTCCAATTGCACCGCGCTCGACTGGAAATGTCGCGCGCAAAGAAAAGGGCGGGGGCAACAAAGGATCCCAAGGCCGTCAAGCTGTACGACCAGCTGCGAACGGAATTGAACAAGCGGGAACTGGAAATCTTCACGGCCCGCTGCGAGCGGTACCCCAACGACTACGGCCTGAAGTTCGAACTGGGCCTGCGACTGAAACGCGCTGGAAAATTTAGCGAGGCGATCAAGGAATTCCAACAGGCGCGGAACGAGCAGCGAAAGACGGCGGCGGCCAACCTGGAAACAGGCGAATGCTTCCAGCAAATCAAACAGTACAAACTGGCCCGGCAAGCTTACCAGGAAGCGATCAGGACCTCGGGCATGTGGGACGCGGAAATCAAAAAGCTGGCGCTCTACCGGGCCGGTTGGCTGTGCAAGGGGCTCAAGGAATACGACCAGGCGGAAGAACATCTGTCCGAACTGGCCGGGCTCGACTTCGCCTACAAAGACGTCTCCAAACTGCTGGATGAAATCGTCCAATTAAAGAACGGCTGAGGCGTCTGGACAGANNGCGGGTGGCAGCCGGACAACGGCGGCCGTGGAGAACCGCCCGCCTGTCTTCAAAGAGATTCACGGTCCCATGCCCAATTCGAAGAGTGCAAAAAAACGATTACGGCAGAATGAAACCCATCGCCAGCGGAACCGATCGACCAAGTCGACGCTCCGGTCGCACTTGCGAAAGGTCACCCAGGCGGTGGAAGCCGGCGACGTGGCAGCCAGCGAGGCAGCCTTTCGGCTGGCGGCCGAGAAACTGGATCGAGCCGCGGCGCGGCATCTGATCCACGCCAACGCAGCCGCTCGCACCAAGTCCCGCCTATCGGCCAAGATCAAGGCCCTCAAAGCGTAAGGGGCGGGGCGTAAGGGGCGGGGCGTAAGGGGCGGGGCGTAAGGGGCGGGCCGCGGGGCGGCCGGGGGACCGGCGGGCAGGCATTTTTCACCCCCCTTTGCCGAGCGACGGCCAGGCCCTGGCCTGGTCGCGGTCGCGAAAAAGGGCCCCGATTTGCGGCCGCAGGGGGTTCACCGCAACTTTCGGGTTTGTTCGCTGCTGGCAGATTCAGCGTGGCGAAAACTAATTGTGTTCGGCACTCGTCTCGTTGTCATGCCTGCTTAGATACCGCCGCAACAACGTGGCTCGTGCCTTGTTGCGGTCCGCCGTATCCAGCTCAACACCACTGATCTTTTGCAAGTGCGCGGGCTGCGTGCAGATAAACAGTTCGTTAACCGTCGGCAGAGCGACATCTGTTAGCAAGCCTAACTGGACACCCATCCGCACACTGGACAAGAGGTGCATGGTTTCTTCGCTACTGATCGTCTGAGCGGTCGAGAGGATACCATAGGCACGGCTGACCCGGTCATGCAGGTTTTCGTGACCTTCCTTCATCAGAAAATCCCGCGCCTTGCGTTCGTATTTGATCAGCTCCGGGACAACATCGGCGACTTGTTTGATCAAGGCCTCTTCGGTGCTGCCCAGGGTGATCTGGTTGCTGATCTGGTAAAAGTCCCCCATGGCCTGTGAACCTTCACCATACAGTCCGCGGACGGCGAGGCTGATCTTGTGCAGGCTGCGAAATACCTTTTCAATCTGGCGAGTAAGTACCAGGGCCGGTAGATGCAGCATGACGCTGACCCGCATGCCGGTACCCACATTGGTGGGACAGGCGGTGAGGTATCCCAAGCGGGTATCGAAGGCGTAGGTGACCTTCGATTCCAGCCGGTCATCAAGATCGTTAATCCGCTGCCAGGCCTTTTCCAGGTCCAGGCCGCTGTGCATGACCTGGATCCGCAAATGGTCCTCTTCGTTGATCATCAAGCTGGTACGCTCGCCCGAATCGATAGCGACTCCGCGGGCACCCTCGCTTTCCGCATGCTCGCGGCTGATCAACTGCCGTTCGACCAGCAGCTGGCGATCCAATCCACCCAGTTTATTGACATCGAAATAGAACAGTTCCCCCGGTTCGCTGGTCGCCGTCAGGGCTTCCCACAATATCTTTTCGATCTCTGCCCGATCCAACTCGGTCGCTCGACTGATAAACGGATAGTCCGCCAGATTCCGGGCCAACCGAATCCGGCTGCTGATGACGATATCGGATTCTGGCCCTGCCCCTCGGAGCCATTCGCCGCTGCGACTTGTGAGTTTATCCAGATCCACGAACGTCACTCTCCGCCTTCTTCCCCGGCACGATCGGTCTTCTGTTTTTCACCAACCTCCGCTTCGATCTGCCGGATTTCATCCCGCAATGTCGATGCCCGCTCGTAGTTTTCTGCAGAGATCGCATTTTTCATTTCGCGGCGCAGACGGATCAGTTCGGTTTGCTTGGCACTGTCGGTTGCCGAATGTTGCGGACACTTGCCGACATGCTTTGTCTCGCCATGAATATTCGCCAGCAGCGCCTCGAGTTCGTCGGCAAAGCAGACGTAATCGTGGGGACAGCCAAACCGGCCCTTGTCGCGAAATTCGTAAAAGGAAATCCCGCACATGGGGCAGGTCCGCTTGTCCAGTCGAGCGAGATCTTCGGCGGTTTGCCCGATGGCCAGTTGATGAGCCAGCACGCCGGCCAGGGTGGGCGCGGCAGGCTGTTCTTCCTGCCCGTGCGAAAGATACTCCCGCGCATGGTCTTCGCACAGATGAACCTCTTGCGGCTTCCCCCCCGCCAACTCGGTAATGTGAAACGTCGCCGTCTTGTCACACTCTTGACATTGCATCGTAAAACCGCGCGCGAAGTAAATCGTTGAGCCCCGGGGACTGGACTCAAGGATTCTAGCACCAGCACTTACACTGTCAATATCGAGATTGCCGGCAACGCAGCGGACCGCCTTACCGGCGGCGGGATGTCATCTCCCACAGCACGCCCCCTGCCAGCGCGGCGTTGTGACCGGCTGCCCTGGCTGATAAAGTACGCGACTATGCACCACTTCCCCGACTTCGAGACATTTCGAGAACTGGCCGACGGCGTCGACCTGGTGCCGGTCTATCGGCGACTGGTAAGCGACTCCCTGACCCCCGTCAGCGCATTCCACAAGATGGACGAAGGCCGGTGCGCGTGTCTGTTCGAAAGCGTGATTGGCGGCGAACGCGTGGGACGGTACAGCTTCCTGGCCAGCGAACCCTACCTGCTGCTGGAAGCGCATCAAAACCAGGTCACAATCGACGCGGGTGGGCAAATCGAAAAATTTACCAGCGCCGATCCGCTGGCCGAACTGGAACAGCGCGTCCACGCCATTCGAGCCGCTCGGCTTGCCGAACTGCCACCGTTTACCAGCGGAGCGGTTGGGTACGCCGGTTACGACGTCGTCCGCTATACGGAACACCTGCCCAACCCCCCCACCGACGATCGCCAGCTGCCCGACCTGTCGTTCGCCTTCTACGACCACATGGTCGTCTTCGACCACATCACCAAGGCGATCGTCGTCGTGGCGATGGCCCGTGTCCGTGACAGGGACCTCAAGGACGCCTACCGGGACGCTGGCCAGCGCGTCGATCGGCTGGTCCAGCGGCTGGCCGCAGACAACCCGCCTCTGGAACTGGCCGACATCGACCTGGCGAGCCCAACGGAGATCCAGCCGGAGTCGAATTTCGATCAGCCGCAATTCGAACAGGCCGTCCGACGCTGCGTCGAATACATCCGGGCCGGCGATATTTTTCAGGTCGTCATCAGCCAGCGCCTCCAAGTGCCGATTCAGACGCACCCGTTCGAAATCTACCGCACCTTGCGGGTGGTCAACCCCAGCCCTTTCATGTTCTACCTGCGGGCACCGACGGTAACCCTGGTCGGCAGTTCGCCGGAAGTCATGGTCCGGGTGGTCGACCAAACGGTCACCGTCCGCCCCCTGGCCGGCACTCGCCGCCGTGGCGCCACCCCAGAAGAAGACCGACGACTGGCCGAAGAACTGCTGGCCGATCCCAAAGAACGGGCCGAACACGTGATGCTGGTCGACCTGGGCCGCAACGACGTCGGTCGCGTGGCGCGGTACGGGACGGTCCAGTTGAGCGACGTGATGACCATTGAACGCTACAGTCACGTGATGCACATCACTTCCAACGTGACCGGCCAGCTGGCCGAAGGCAAAACGGCCTTCGATGCCTTGCGGGCCTGCCTGCCCGCCGGCACGGTCTCCGGAGCACCCAAGGTCCGCGCCATGCAGATCATCGACGAACTGGAACCCCATCGCCGCGGACCCTACGCCGGTGCCGTCGGTTACGTCGACTTCGGCGGAAACATGGATACCTGCATCGCCCTGCGGACGATCGTCGTCCAAGACGGCCAGGCCTACGTCCAAGCCGGTGCCGGGATCGTGGCCGACAGCGTGCCGGCCCACGAATACCAGGAGACCCTAAACAAAGCCCGCGGACTGCTGCAGGCGATCGAAATCAGCCAGCGCCGCCAGACCAGGCCGGACCCGACCTGACCTAAACAACACCGCCAGGAACTCGGATCGCAGTGAACGGGTGTCGTTCCGTTTCCAGGGGATGCCCTGTTGGTAAAACGGGTCCAGAAAAGCCCGCTCTTTTCCGATGCGAGACACAAGTCGCCAGAGCGGACCATCGGCTGCGTCGGGGTCTTTTACGAACGGCTGGTTTTTTTAAAGGCGCTGATCACCGGGAAGGGTAATTTCTTGCCTGATCCTGCTTCTCCTCTCGAAAGTCCCGTCGTGTCGGGGTTCATCCCGTCGAAAAGCAATGGGCCTTCAGAAGGATCTGGGGGTAAGAAGCGACTGGCATAGGAAAGGGAATGGTCCCTTGACGAAAGGCATGGAGCGCGATAACGGCCAGTAATGGGTAGAGTGTTGTTACTCAGCGCTATTTGTTGTTTGGCCCCTGGAGAGCGGTGAAGCAGGTCGGTTAAGGGTAGCCGGTTAAGACTGCGATGAAATGTACTGTTAACCTCCACTCTTAACCGAACACTCTTAAACGAACACTCTTAAACGAACACTCTTAACCGAACACTCT
>WVZU01000136.1 GCA_011772275.1 Planctomycetales bacterium
CGGCGGCCGATACGATGCCGAACAGCGAGATGCCAAGATCGCTGCCGTAAGCCTGCAGGACCGCCATCACGGCGGCGGTGCAGAAGAGGGCGGCCGCATGGATATAGAATTCGCCCGACAGAATCCCCGCCTTGACCGTGAACACGATGCCGTTGATCAGGCCCAGCACCGGCGAGAGGGTCAACACGGGCAAGCGGAGGATCCATTCGATGGCGAACAGGCCCACGCTGGCGATGACGCTGCCGCCCCAGACGTGAGCCACCTGCCGTTCCACAAACATCACCGGGCCGGCACGCCGGCGGATGGCCCAGAAGATCGGCGCCCAGACGGCCAGGCCGCCGCCCCATAACAAGAGGTAAGGCTCGGGACGGTCGAAACCGATCCAGTGCATGTAATTGGTCAACAGGCAGAGGGCCAGCAGTACCACCGCGTGCCACATCCACAGCAGGCCCCAGTTTTCGAGCACCGAGACGTGATGGGTCTCGCGAAACCAGCGGGCCAGCACGGCGGCGAAACTGCCCACGCGGGCGCTGATCGGCTCGCCACGCAAATACGCTTCCAGGTCGTCGGCCAGCGCGGCTGCGGTGGGGTAGCGCAATTCCGGCGGTTTTTGCAGACAACGGAGGGCCACCATTTCCAGCTCGCGATCCGCCCGCGGATTCAACAGCCGCGGTGGCAGCGGATCCTGTTCCAGGACCAGCATGATCGTGTCCAGCGGCGTGGCCGCTTGAAACGGCGGCCGGCCGGTCAAGGCCTGGTACAACACCGCCCCCAGGCTATAGACATCGGTCGCGGGGGCCAACGCGCCGCGGTTGCCAGCCGCCTGCTCGGGCGCCAGATAGCTGGGCGTGCCCAGGATGTCGCCACTGAGGGTCAGGCTCTGTTGGGCCGTGACGCGTTTGGCCAGGCCGAAATCGGTAACCAGCGGCTGCCCCTCTGGATGGACGAGGATGTTTGACGGCTTGATATCTCGATGCAAGATCCCGTGCAGGTGGGCTGCCTGCAGGGCACGAGCGGCGCCGGCAACAATTTTGGCCGCCTCCCGGGGCGGGAGGGGGCCAGCGGACATGCGGACCGCGAGGTTGTCGCCTTCAATGTACTGCATGCTGAAATAAGCATGGCCCTCGTGCTGACCGACTTCATAGACCGGGACGATGTTCCGATGATTCAAGGCGGCCGCCGCTTCCGCCTCGCTGCGAAAACGCGACAGCTCGTCCGCAGATGCCAATTCGCCACGGAGGATCATTTTCAAGGCCACCGTGCGGTCCAGGCTGCACTGCCGCGCCTTGTAAACCACCCCCATCCCACCCCGGCCTATCTCTTCCAGCAACTGGTAGTCGCCAAACTGGCAAGGTAACTCGCGGGGGGCCGGGATCACCTCCGTCGTAACGGCCAGGGACGTGGTCCAGCTGTCGGCGCAAACGTCCGCAACCTGAACCGCCGCCCACAGCTGACGCAGTTCTTCGCCAAAGTCCGCATGCCGAGCTGCCTCGACCTCGATCTCCACCTGCTGACCGCACCGCTGTGCCTCCAACAAATCGCCCAGCAGCTGGGCCAGCTGGTGATCGCGAGCGGATTCGGCCGAACGGTTCTGGGGCGGGATCATGCTTGTTTGATTACGAAACGCTGGAGTTGTCGCGGGCCAGGATCTCGCGGAGCCGCCGAACGGCACGCAGGTAGCGCATACTGGCCGCCGGCGGAGACAGATCCAACGCAGCCGCCACCTCGCTGTTGGACAATTTTTCAAAGTGACGCATCACGACCACCTCCCGGTCCTTCTCCTCCAACTGCTGCAGGGCGGACTGAAACAGCACCTGCAGCTCGTTCCACTCGGCCGCCGCCGCAGGAGTCCGCTGGCCATCGCATAACTGAGCGGCCAGGTCAAGCGTGGACCGGTCGAGCCGGGGTCGAGCTACCAGACGCTGCTCCCGCTCGACGCTCCGCTTGGCCGCCACCCGATGTCGGCGATGAGCGTCAATTAAGCGGTCCTGAGCCATCTGTCGCAGCCACAAGTGGAAAGGCATCGCCGGATCCCGCAGATACTCGGCCATGCGACGGTTGGCGTCGACCAGGACCTCCTGCACGATGTCGCTGGCATCCACCCGCTGCTGCAACTGACGGTCCATCCGCAGACTGATCATCCGCCGAACCGCTTCGCGGTGCCGATCCAAGAGCCGATTGACTGCCTGATCGTCACCCTCTTGGGCTTGCGCGATCAGCTGCTGAGTCTGGTCGGATGCGGGCCACATGCTTGCCAGTATCGTTGACAGGGGGACCGCAGGACAATGGCAGCGGCGCGGGGCAGGGGGGAGGAACTGGCAGGCAGAGGGGGGGCAGCGCGAAAGAGCGCGTGGGCGTGAGGGGACCGCTGGGACTGCCAGGACAGGCGGTCGCTGGCTAAAATGCAAGTTTGGCCACCGCAGGGCGGGCAACCGCCCCGACCCTGTCCCGCGGCAAGGAGCCGCTGGTCATCGATCCCGGATCACGACGTTCCCCATGTCGCACGAATTGTATCAAAACCCCCTGGTCGGCCGGTACGCTTCGCACGAGATGAGCTGTTTGTGGGGCGATCAGCGCAAATTTCGCACCTGGCGACTCTTGTGGATCGCGCTGGCTGAGGCCCAACAGGAACTGGGCCTGCCGATTACCGACGAGCAGATTGCCGAGCTGAAGAGCCAGGCGGAGAACATCGACTTCGATGCCGCGCGGCAGTATGAACGCCGTCTCCGCCACGACGTAATGGCCCACGTGCACGCTTACGGCGATGTCTGCCCCACGGCGCGGCCGATCATCCACTGGGGAGCCACCAGTTGTTTCGTCACGGACAACACCGATTTGATTCTGTTGCGCGAAGCGATCGATATCATTCGTGTCCGGCTGATGGCGGTCATTGATCGGCTGGCCTCCTTTGCCACCCGTCACCGCAATCTGCCTTGCCTGGGCCTGACCCACCTCCAGCCCGCTCAACCCACCACCGTCGGTAAACGCGCCGCCGTGTGGGCCTACGACCTGGTGCTGGATCTGGCAGAACTGGAACACCGGCGCGATCAATTGCGGGCGCGCAGCACCAAAGGCACCACGGGTACCCAGGCTAGTTTTTTGAGCTTACTGGATGGCGATCACGACAAAGTCCGCCGCCTGGAGGCGCGGGTCGCCGAAAAAATCGGTTTTGACTCGACCTATGTCGTCACAGGCCAAACCTACCCGCGCAAGGTCGACGCCCAGATCCTGGACGCCCTGNNAAACCTACCCGCGCAAGGTCGACGCCCAGATCCTGGACGCCCTGGCAGGCGTCGCCAGCAGCGCCCACAAGGCGGCCTCGGACCTGCGACTCCTGCAAAGTCGCAAGGAAATGGATGAACCGTTTGAAAAGGAACAAATCGGATCCTCCGCGATGGCCTACAAGCGCAATCCGATGCGCAGCGAACGGATTTGCGGCCTGGCCCGCTATGCGCTCAGCCTGCAAGCCAACGCCGCTCAAACTTTGGCGACCCAGTGGATGGAACGCACCTTGGATGACAGCGCCAACCGCCGGCTGGTGTTGCCACAGGCGTGCCTGGCCATCGATGCCATACTGCAGCTGTATGAAAACGTGGCCGGCGGACTGGTCGTCTACCCCCAGGTGATCGGCCGAATCCTGGCGGAAGAACTCCCCTTCATGGCAACAGAGAACATCCTCATGGCAGCGGTCCGGGCCGGAGGCGATCGCCAGGAACTGCACGAACGCATCCGCCAGCACAGCCAGGAGGCGGCCCGCGTGATGAAAGAGGAGGGCAAGGCAAACGACCTGATGCAGCGCCTGGCCCAGGACGAGGCCTTCGCCGGCATCGACCTGCAGGCGGCCGCCGACCCGTTGCATTTTGTCGGTCGAGCCCCCCAGCAGGTGGACCAGTTTGTGGCCCAGCTAGTGGAACCGCTGCGGGAAAAGTACAACCAGATCTCCGCCCCCGCGGCGGCCGAGCTGCAGTTCTAAACCGTGCAGCTCGCCCTGTGACAGCGGGTTGTCGCGAGTTGATGAGGGGAAAGGGCCGAGCGGGAGGAAGGGCAGCAACAGGGCGGCGGCCCGGGGACGGGCAGCAAGGGCACGAACAGCCCACCTGTCAAAGGGCGGCCGACCAGGCCACCGCAAACGCGGACCGTTAAACCATTTCCAGGCGGCGCGTGGGCCGTAACTGAGCTCGATTGCACTTGTCGCAGATGCCGGTCACGATCAAGCGATGTCCGCTAACGCGAAACTTGTGCTGCCGCGCCACCGCGTCACGGATCGCGGTCAACTCGTCGCTCTGAAATTCAATCAGCCGATTGCACTTGGTACAGTGCAGATGGTCGTGCTGAGGATACCCGTAGTCGTGCTCGTAAACCGATCGACCGTTGAGTGTCATTTTGCGGAGCAGGCCGGAGTCCACCAGTTCCGACAGCGTGCGATAGACCGTGGGCCGGCTGACTTTGCGGACGCCAAACTCCTGAGCCAGTTCGGCCAGCAGGTCGTCCGCATCAAAATGCTCGTGATGACGGAATACCTGTTCCACAATCGCCCGCCGCTGCTGCGTAATCCGCTTGCCACGACTCTGTAAATACTCTTCGAATCGCGCCATGGGCTTCATCGCGACTCGGACCGTCCCCAAAGAAAAGTCATTTTTCATAACGGTCTATTATAAATTACGACCGTGGGTCGGCAACCTGAGCCACATCCCGCCTGCCTACGCAATTTCTTCCAGGAGACGGGCAATGGCCAGGTCCAGCTTTTCTTGCGTCTCGTAGGTGCCGTTGGCGATTTCCGCACGAATCTGATCGACCCGCTCCTGACGGACGTCGGGCAGCTCACCAATCCGCGAAAGAATGTCCGCCTCGCGGGAAATCGAGACTTCGTCGCCGCCGATGGCTTCGGTGAGGCCGGCGGGTTGAGCAGGGTTGGTGGGCTGAGTGGGACTGATCGACTGGGGACCATGGACGTGCGAAGGACCGTTAATCTGCATTTTTATTCTCCCCGCGAGCCGGGCCGTTGTGCCTGGTGGGCAAGGCAACAGCAACTCGCCGTAACCAAAAGTTGAAGGGTGTCCGCCTCCGACATTTAGCGTACGCGCCGTCGGGGGCTTTGTCGATGCGCCGGAAAACGTGGCCTCAACAGATTTGGCTCGCTTGTTTCTTCGACCAGGCCAGGATAGCCATTGGGAGTGAGGGGATTGGTCAAAGGAACGTCGTGCGTGCCAAGTGGGATTCTGCTGAGCGGTGTTCTCCTGAACTTGTCGTTGCCGGCGCCGCTTTCCCTGTCAGGTTGCGTGACGTTGCGAGCACGGCGGGGAATATTGGGGTCTTCGACAAGCTTGTCACCGACTTTTTATCAATTCTGTGCGGCGCCTCCTTGCAATGCGAATGACTCTTTTTGCGTTTGTAGCGGCTGTGGCGAGCCGCTGTGTGAGGGCTGCGGCCTGGACCTGTCGCCAGGATTGCGCCGAGCCCAGACTGCCATGCATGTTGCCTGGTCACAACATGCGGACCAGCCAGGTCCAGCAGGCACTACCCCGTACTGACGGTCGGCCCGACCGAAAGCCCTGGTGGGGTTAGCCAACCTGGACCAAAGGCACAGAATTATATGAGTTGACCCAGACAGCGGCAACATGGACTGGAAAATCGCTCGCCAGCCGGCATGGCCCACGCCTGCCATCATCCTGCACCCCCTGGGCCGCGATCACCAGTGCTCGGCATTTCCCCCAGGGCAGCAATGACGGCACCACTGGCACCCGGCTGCCTAAGGGCAGGGTCCGCCACGCGAATCGTGTCGCCATCCGCCCCCAAGGACCGGATCGCGGGCCCTCCGCACTCAGCCAGCTGCAGATACAAAGACCAGCCGCCTGCCAGCAAGGCAACGATCGGCGGCCACCCGCCGGGCGACACGGCCCGGCGAGACCGGCGATCCTGCTGGCATAAATTCATCCATGCGAACCTCGAACCGCAACGGCGTGTCGTGCGTATAGGAGCCTATCAACGGCCAACCGCAAAGCAGAGAACGATGGACGATCCTTCCCTGAAAGACGATCACGGCTTGCCAAAGGTCTGTACCGGCCAGTCCGTTTTCCAATTACCGGGCTTCGCGGTATTTCAACAGCAGCTCGACCGCGATCTACAGCGGCTCGTGGCTCGCGGAAAACGCCGGACCGCACCGCAGCCCGACAAGGCGGACGGCCCATGTCGGGGGTCGGCGAGTCGCGTCAAAAAAACCCCCAAATGACCCCACCCCCTGACGATAAAACCCACCGACAGCGTTGGAAACGTTGTCTCCCCATGAGAAAACCCCGGCTCGACTTGAGCCGGGGTTTTTTTGTGAGCCGGCAAGTTCGTGAACGACGAACAAACAGCCCAAGAAATTCGGGCGGCGAGAAAATCGATAAAGGCGGGGACGCCTCACGGGGTCGGGAGTCTTTTTCGCCACTCAAAAACCCTGCCTCGATGGATAGGGGGACGGGTGGCGAAAAAGACTCCCGACCCCCTCCGTCCCCCGTTGCGGCTGGTTTTTTTGGGGCGGGAGGGGACGACTGGCGACCAGACCGGGCGTTGAGAGAACGGGATAAGGACCAGGGGAGTGTCAAGCCAAAGATTTCGGGGCCCACTGTGGGCTTGGCCCAACAGCGCCACGAAGTTACCTGGGATCTAGCACGAAGATTGCACGTTGACAGACCACTAAACCGTACTAAACTCCGGACGACGGCGCCCTAATTGAGACTGCAGGCGCTGGACAATCGAACTGTGCATCTGGCTGACGCGGCTTTCGGAAAGGTCCAGCGTGGCGCCGATCTCCTTCATGGTCAGCTCTTCGTAGTAGTACAGGATAATGATCAGCCGTTCGTTGCGGTTCAGCCCTTTGGTCACCAGCCGCATCAGGTCGTTCTTCTGGATCCGTCGCGTCGGATCCTCGCCCTTCTTGTCCTCCAGGATGTCGATCTCGCGGACGTCTTTGTAGCTGTCGGTCTCGTACCATTTCTTGTTCAGGCTGACCAGATTCACGGCATTGGCATCCATCATCAGCTTTTCCAGCTCCTGGATGCTAATCTCCATTTGTTCGGCAAGTTCCTGAGGAGAAGGTGGCCGACCATAGCGGGCCTCGCACTGCTTGACCGCCTCGGCCAGCTTGCTGGCCTTCGATCGTACCAGACGTGGAACCCAGTCCATCGTCCGCAATTCGTCCAACATCGCACCGCGGATCCGCGGCACACAGTACGTTTCAAATTTGACACCCCGCATCAGATCGAACGCGTCAATGGCATCCATTAAGCCAAACACGCCGGCAGAAATCAGGTCGTCCAGCTCCACGCCCTCCGGCAGGCGGGACCAAATACGCTCGCCGTTGTACTTGACCAGTGGCAGATAACGTTCGACCAGGCGATTGCGTAAGTCTTTGTTGGACATGTCGGCCTTGTACGCCTGCCAAACCTCCAGGATGTCATCTGCCACTTTGATTACACTTGCCATGCGATCCTCCCTGATCGTCGTCACATTTAACCTATTTACCGCAGCTTAACGTGGCTGTGCACGCCGGTATCCAGTTGGTCTATCGGTCCTGGGACGCTGCGAATTGAATGTGCATAAATCTTTTTTTCTGGTTCGGCGCTGGTCCTGACAGCATCTAGCGATTGGACAAATTTCGCCAGCACGCTGCGGGGGTCTTCATTTTCATAGACGTACCCGGCTGGCTGGATGGGGATGTTCAGGAAGCGTCGAGCCGTGTTTAGGAGGCATTGCTGTGCCGCTTCCGAATCGCGGTGTGCGAGTACCCGATTGAGAATCAAGGCGATCGGACGTGACGCATCGAACCCTGGATAGCTGCGGGCCAGTCTCTTGACCGCTGCATAGGCATCCATCGGGCTCGACCGATCATCGGCCACTAGCAGCGTGATATCGGCCGTTTGACAGATATCGCCAACGATCGCCCCGTCCCCAGCGCCCGCATCGACAACGGTCCAGGCGAACCGGCTGCGGAGTTGTTGCAGCGATTGAAGCACTTCGGCACGGCCCGTTTGGGAACCAAACCAGTCGATCGCCGATGGCCTGCCGCCGGGAACGAGGCAAACTTCGGGGGAGACGCGGGTAACGCATTCGTCGACGCTCAGCAGGCCGCGGAACAGCTCCCAGACTTGGCCAGTAGGTTCCAGACCAAAATGCCGTGTCGCCGCGGGTCGGAGGGGGTCGGCGTCGACGACAGCCACGGCCTGGCCGGTAGTGGCCCATACCCGTGCCAGCTGGACGGTCAGCAATGTGGTGCCAACGCCGGCCGCAGCGCCGGTAACCACAATCAGTCGCTGGCGGGCGGCCTGGCAGGATTGCGGCGGTGCAACCTTCCTCGCAAGTTGGTAGAGCGGTGTTGCTTGGTCGGACATGTCAAGAATGAGGGTTTGCGAGTAAAAGTTTTGCCAGATGCATGGGGTCGGCCGTCTGCAAATCATCAGGAACAATCTGACCGGCCGAGACGTAGCTGACGGGAATCGTTCCCCGGGTCAGGATCGGCACCAGATGTCCCGCCGGATGGGCCTCATCCATTTTTGTGAGCATCACCGCCGTCAGGCTGATTTCCGAGAATCGTTCCAGACAGCGGCGCCAATGCGAGGCGGCCGACACGCCGCTTTGCACGAGGTGCACTTCATCCGGCTGGCCGTCGCCCAAAATCGACTTCAACTCCTGAAGCTTGACTTCGTCCTCTGGACTGCGTCCAGGGGTATCCATCAAAACCAGCTCGTAATCCTGCAGCTGCTGGATGGCTGCTCGCATCTCGCGCGGTGTGGTCACGACGTGCAAAGGGACATCCATGATATCGGCAAACGTTCTTAACTGGTCGACAGCGGCGATGCGAAAGTTGTCAGCCGTGATCAGCCCCACGCGCCGCTTTAGCCGCAAATGGTATTCCGCAGCCAGCTTGGCAAGCATCGTGGTCTTGCCGACACCCGCTGGACCGACGAGGGCCACCACGCGCCGCTGACCCACCACCTGCTGGATGCCGTCGCACGTCGGCAGTTGCTGAGCCACGATCTTTAAAAGTTGACCTTGCAGCACATCGACATCGTGGTGTTCTGCATCCGGTACGGCACCCAGGAGGCAATCGATCCATTGGCGCACATATCCTGCCGGGACCTCTGCCTCGGCCAATTGCTTGGCCAGCTGCCCCAGGCTTCCCGGCAGATTCAGGGCGGTGGTATCGCTGGAAATGTGACCGAGCTTCCGCACGACCGACTGCAAATTGATCAATTTTTGCAACAAATCGTCATGGGCCGACGGGGAGACCGACCTGCCAGGACGACGGGGGGAGGCATCCGCCTTGCAGGGCTGCCCGCCGGCGGAAGATTTGCGGCTGGCGTGCCGAGCCCCCGGGTCGCCCCCTCCTGCCGAGGATTGGCGACGGGTCCGGGGAGCGGGTTTTGATCGAGTGGCCGGCGGCTGGTCGGTCGCGGTCACCTCGATTCGCTTTCCAGGTCGCATCCAGCCCAGTACTCCCGATCGGCGGACCTCGCGAGACCGCATGATGGCGGCATCCGGCCCCAACTGCTGTCGGACCAGTCGCATGGCCTCGTTCATGTCTTTGGCCGTAAACGTTTTTACCGTCATCTGGATTTTCCCAACCCCATCCGGTTTTCACTCGTGGCACGGTTCAGCAACGTCTTCCTCGTAAACTTCATGCAGTGGCCAGCGCCCCGGGCCCTGCCTTTTCACTCACGGTCGCCACACAATCGATCTGCGTATCCTGGGTAATCTCGTTGAAGCTAAGCACGGCAAGCTGGGGCAGGCGGCCGGCGGTCATCTGCCGCACCGCCGCCCGAATATGGGGGTTCACCAACAACACGACCTGACCCGCCCGCTTGGACTGCTGTTCGACCAGCACCCCAATTCGCTGGCACCATTGATCGATCGTCGGCGGGGAGAGGCACAGCGTAAAGCCGTAATCTGATTCTTCCATGCTGGCGCGAATACGATCCTCCAGATCGGAATCCAGCGTCACCACGCGCAACACTTGATGCCGGTCCCGGTATTGATCGCAAATCGTCCGGGCCAGCCGCTGGCGTACGTACTCGGTCAGCAACGCCGCATCCTTAATGCGCACCGCGTAATCACCCAAGGCCTCCACGATCAAGGCCAGCTGCCGGATCGGGACCTGCTCGCGAAGCAGCATCTGCAATACCTGCTGGACCTGTCCCAGGCTCAACTGCCCAGGAATCAACTCGTCCACCACCACAGGATTCGTCTGCCGCAGCCGCTCGATCAGGTATTGGGTCGCATCGCGGGTCAACACTTCATCCGCCTGCTGCCGCACGCAGGCAGCCAAATGGTCTGCCAGTTCGCGGCTGCTGGAGGCATGTCCCTCCGCGACCGTCACGCCGGCAATTTTGATGCGATACCGGTTCGGCTTGATCGCGATGTTATCGCGAACCCGTACCTTGGGCATCACAATACCCAACTGCCGCGCAATGCCATGCCGCACCTTCTGGATTTGCGGTAACAGATCGCCCCCCCGCTGTCGGTCGGCCAGACGTACCAGCTGCAGTCCGATTTCAACTTCCAGCGGGTCGACCTTCAACAACTGTTCGACCTGCTCTTCCAACACCGGTGGGACTTTCGCCTGCGGGTCCGCCGCCTGGGAGCTCTCTCCCGCGGCAGCCTGCTTTTGCAGCCAGATGGCCAGCCCCATGCAGCCACCGCCCACTGCCAGCAGGGGGATCCGCGGCAGATCGGTCAGCACCAGCAGACCCAGAAATCCCGCGGCGACGAACATGGCCTGAGCGTTCGAAAAGACCTGGGTCAACAATTCTTTGGGAAGATTGGTGTGCTGATGACTCCTGGTGACCAACAGCGCGGCGGCCAGGGAGATCAGCAAGGCGGGAACCTGGCTGGCCAGGCCATCGCCAATCGTCAGGCGGGTAAACACGTCGCTCGCCTGGCCAGGCCCCATCCCCAACTGGAAAATCCCGATCACCATGCCACCCACAATGTTGATCAGCGTGATCACGATACCGGCCACGGCATCGCCACGTACAAATTTGCTGGCACCGTCCATCGCTGCCAGGAAATCGGCCTGCTGCTGCAGAGCGGCTCGACGCTGCTGAGCCTGTTCGGCATGGATCGCGCCGGCACCCAGGTCGGCATCAATGGCCATTTGGCCACCCGGCATTCCGTCCAGTGCAAATCGAGCCGCCACTTCGCTGACCCGCGAGGCGCCACGGGTAATCACCACGAACTGGATGAGCACAATCATGGCGAAAATAATCAACCCGACCACAATATTGCCACCTGTGACAAAATCGCCAAACGTCTGGATCACACTTCCCGATGCCCGCTGACCCTGCACACCGGCCTGCGTCAGGATCAAACGCGTCGTGGCAACATTCAGGACCAGGCGGCCCAGCGTGGCCGCGAGCAGCAACGTGGGAAAAACGCTGAATTCCAGGGGAGTTCTCACATAGGTCGACGTGAGCAGGATCACAATAGACAGGGTGATGCTGATCACCAGCAGCAGGTCGATCAGCGGTGCCGGTAAGGGGACCAGAATCACCAGCACCGAGGCGATGATCCCCAGTGGCAAGACCAGATCGCGGATCAACGCCAGCGGCAGGCGACCACCGANNGCAATTCCCATTGCCAGGACAAGAAAAAGGCAGAGAAGAGGGCGGGAAACTACCGAGTCGCCGGCCGAATGTCCAGATCATTGCCACAGGGATTTGGCAGCATACCGGTCGCCTCGGTCGGCCTGCGGACTCGCTAGCAAGGCCGCAGCAGCCAAGCCAGCGGAACATGCCCCCGCAGAATGACCCTGCGATCGAGGCCAAGTTTGACAGCTCGTTTTGCCACAATTACAATCCAAATAGGGGGTTAAGACGCAAGCAAACTCAAGACACAAGCAGACCTGGCGGCGGGCTGCCCCCTACGGCCCTGACCGAAACGGCTCACCCCTTTATCGCGGCTGGCCCCTGCGCCTGCAGCATGCCCCGGCTGGGCGTTGCCGTTCTTTCGGCCTGCGGCCATCGCCCGCCATACGCTGCAGCGGCGGCCGGTTACCCCGCCTGCAGTCCCTGATTGAGGAGTGGAAACGATGGCGAAACCCACACAGCTGGCCCTGCATATCACGCTTATCGTTTTCGTCTTGCTGACGATTGCGTCCAGCGTTACCAGCTATATCTTTTACGACAAATACCGCATCGAGGTGGACGCGACGCTAGCCGCCGTGGAAAAGACGAAGGAGGTCGAACAGCAGCGCAAGAAGGCGGACGAAGAACGCAACAGGCTAAAAAAGCTGGTTGGTAAAGAAGCGACCGAGCCGGTGGATGTGATCATGAAAACTTTCGAGGAACATCAAAAGATTTACGGTGGGGCTTTGCCGGAAGAAACGAGAGACTACCCCACCATGCTGCAGAACCAGCGAGATTTTATCCAAACTCTGGAAAAGGAAAAAACAGAATTCGAAAACGAATCCAAAACAGCGCAGGCAGCAAGCCAAAAATCAAAAAAAGATGCGGCGGATCGCGTGGATTCCTATGAGCAAAAATTTCAGGGAGAAAAAACGCGAATCGACGACCTTCACCAAAAGTACGTTGAACTAGACAAGGATTACAAAAATAAACAAGCGAGCATCGACGAACAGTTAGAAGATACCCGTCAAGAAGCTCAAAATCTCAAGACAGAAGCCAAAGCCAGAGAAGACGCTTTGCGGGACCAGTCCAATGAGCGTTCCAGGAAAATCGCAGACCTTCAAGAGGAACTCAGGCCGTACAACCAATGGGAAAGCGAACCCCCGGACGGGAAGGTGCTCAGCATCAACCAGGCCGCAAGCACCGTGTTCATCGATTTGGGCAGCAAAGATGGCTTGCGGCGACAAACCACGTTCGCCGTCGTGCCCTACGACGTGAAAAATGCCCTGAACATGCAGCCCAAGGGGGCGCTGGAAGTGGTCCGGGTTATCGATTCCCACCTGGCCGAAGCCCGGATTATCGACGATACGCTCGATAACCCAATCATCCCCGGAGATCGAATCGTCTCGAAGATCTTTAACCCGGGCAGACCCGAACATTTTGCCGTGGTCGGCCTGATCGACTTCAATGGCGACGGTCGCTCGGATTTGCAGCAGCTGATCAGCTTGATCCGCCGCAACGGCGGAGTGGTCGACGCTTGGGTGGATGACAACGGTCTGAGAAAAGGAAAATTTGAGGACGGAACGAGATTCCTGATCATGGGCAGGCCGCCGGATGAGAAGAGCGAGGAAAGAGTGCGGGAGTCCTATAAAAAAATGCTGAAAGATGCAGAAAAGTTCCCTGTCGGCAGAATAGATGTAGATATTTTCCTGGACTACATCGGCTTCCGCGGGCGGGTCCGGACCTCGGAAGAGACGGCCGACGGCTTACAAAGACGCGGCGATTTGCCCTTCCGCCGCCGGCCTAACGACAGATAGAATGCCGACGAAGGAAGTGCCGGGAGCGTCATCGATGACCGTACCCATCACGGCCACAGAAGTGCTCGACCGCGAATTCCTCCAAGTCCGCGCTCGGTTGCTGGAGATCGCTGCCGCCCTGGATCGCATCGATCGCGCGTCAGGAGATGTGGCTGAGGATGCCCGCATAAAAAACATTCGCCAGGCGTTGCAGCGGTTAGACGAGTCAGGGCAGGGCCGTGCCGAGCAACTGCAGCTGATTTTTTCGCGTCCCTTCGACGAAAACTGGCAGGCGGAATTGGGCATCGAACTGGGTTAGCATGTATTACTTCGATCCCCACATTCACATGGTTTCGCGGGTCACCGATGACTACGAAACCTTGGCCAAAATGGGATGCATCGGCGTGAGCGAGCCGGCCTTCTGGGCAGGTTACGATCGGGGCAGCGCGGAAGGGTTCCGGGATTACTTCCGGCAACTGACCGAATTCGAACCGACACGGGCGAGCTGGTACGGCATCCAGCACTACACCTGGCTGTGTATCAATGCCAAGGAAGCCGAAAATGTCACGCTGGCCCGCGAAGTGATCGCCATGATCCCCGAATTCCTCGACCGACCCGGCGTCCTGGGAATCGGCGAAATCGGCCTGAACAAGAACTCCAAGAACGAAGCAACGATCTTTTTAGAACACCTGGATCTGGCGGCGGAGACCGACCAGCAGATCCTGATTCACACTCCGCATCTGGAAGACAAATACCAGGGCACGCGGATGATCCTGGACATGCTGTGCCACGACCGCCGCATCGACCGAGGGCGCGTCTGCGTCGATCACGTCGAAGAACATACCGCGCGGATGGTGATCGAAAACGGCTTCTGGGCCGGCATGACCCTCTACCCGGTCAGCAAATGCACCGCCGAGCGGGCTGTGGATCTGGTCGAGATGTACGGCCCCGAACGGTTCCTGGTCAACTCGGCCGGCGACTGGGGGCCCTCCCGACCAACCGCTGTGCCGGACTTTATCCTGGCCATGCGCCGCCGTGGCCATCCTGAGCAGCTGATTCGTCGGGTCGTCTACGAGAACCCGCTGCAGTTCTTCCGCCAAAGCCGCAACTTTGCCTTCACCTCCCCGGAAAGCCGGGAATCGGCTGCCCATTAAAATCGGTCACCGACGATCGAAAGGACGCCAAGCTGCGGGCCAAATCGTACCCTCCATACACAAAAGACCAAGGCGCTGCCGGGGTCTTTCGGAAAGGTCTGGAGAGCCCCCACCCGCACGTCTCCCGGATCCAGAACAAATGGCAACACTTTAGT
>WVZU01000087.1 GCA_011772275.1 Planctomycetales bacterium
TCAACGGTAGAGCCACAGCCTTCCAAGCTGAAGACGAGGGTTCGACTCCCTTCACCCGCTTTGAGTTGATGAGAGGAACTTTGGCAGCAGGGATCAGAAGCCAGGGGTCAACAGTCAGCAGGAAGGGCCCGTGAGCCGGGCCCCCTGGCGAGGATCTTTGGCTGTCTGGTGACTGCTGCTGTAGCTCAGTTGGTAGAGCACGTCCTTGGTAAGGACGAGGTCATGGGTTCGAGTCCCATCAGCAGCTTGCCTGCAGATTCAAATTGGCAGATGGAATTGGACGGGATGGAGACAGGTTGTCGTGCCCTGCTTGGTTTTCGCAGCGAAACATTTTCAGGAAATTTTGTTTTAACGATGCCGTAAATACGAGGACGCATTCATGGCTAAGGAGACTTTCGAACGTAAGAAGCCCCATGTGAACGTGGGTACGATTGGGCATATTGACCACGGCAAAACGACATTGACGGGCGCTATTTTGGCGGTTCAGGGCAAGAAGGGGATGGCTCAGTTCAAGTCATACGCCGACATTGCCAAGGGTGGTACGGTGCGGGATGAAACGAAAACGGTCACGATTGCCGTGTCGCACGTCGAATACGAGACGGCCGATCGTCACTATGCGCACATCGACTGCCCCGGCCACGCGGACTTTATCAAGAACATGATCACCGGTGCCGCTCAGATGGATGGCGCGATCCTGGTCGTTTCCGCCGCCGACGGCCCGATGCCGCAGACGCGGGAACACGTCCTCTTGGCTCGTCAGGTCAACGTCCCCTCGATTGTCGTGTTCTTGAACAAATGCGATTTGGTGGATGACCCCGAGCTGTTGGATCTGGTCGAAATGGAGATCCGGGAACTGCTGGAAAACAACGACTTTCCCGGCGACGAAATCCCGATCATTCGGGGCGCCTCCAAGCCGGCCTATGACAACCCCGAGGATCCCGAATCGATCAAGTGTATTGAAGAGCTGTTGGATGCGATTGACAGCTATATTCCCGAGCCGACCCGGGAAACGGACAAGCCGCTATTGATGGCGGTGGAAGACGTGTTCTCCATTGAGGGGCGGGGTACGGTGGCGACCGGGCGTATTGAGCGCGGCAAGGTGACGGTCGGGGATGAGATCGAAATTGTCGGGCTGACCGAGCAGTCGCGGAAGACGGTGTGCACCGGCGTGGAGATGTTCAACAAGACCCTCGACGAAGGGCTTGCCGGCGACAACGTGGGGATGCTGTTGCGAGGAATCAAGCGCGACGAGATTGAGCGCGGTCAGGTGCTGGCCAAGCCCGGCAGCATTACGCCGCATACGCAATTTGAAGCAGAGATTTATGTGTTGAGCAAGGAGGAGGGGGGGCGTCACACGCCGTTTTTCAGCGGCTACCGGCCGCAGTTCTATTTCCGCACGACCGACGTCACCGGAACAGCCAATCTGGCCGGCGGGGCGGAAATGTGTATGCCGGGTGACAACGCGAAGCTGAACGTGGAATTGCAAAAGCCGATTGCCATCGACGAGGGAGTGCGGTTCGCGATCCGCGAAGGTGGAAAGACGGTCGGTCGGGGCATCGTCAGTAAGATCGTGGCCTAACAGGAGCAGTATTTGCGGAGGGGTGTAGCTCAATTGGCAGAGCGCCGGTCTCCAAAACCGGAGGTTGCGAGTTCGATTCCCGCCGCCCCTGCCATTTTCGCCGCCAGGCGGGGAGGCGGCTCGAGCGGATTCGCTTGAGTACCCTCTCCTACTGGCGGCCTCGTAATCCTTCCCGAAAACGAACAACAACACAGTGTCCACGGCGAAAACCAAACCGGCTGCCGGTAAACCTCGCACCGCGGAAAGAGGTCCCCTGGGCTCGTTCGTCCAAAACCTCCTGCGGGCCGCGGTCTACAAACGCAACCAAGGGCGGATCACTCGCCAAGTTACCTTCGCCGCAGTCGCCATCACCTTTGCGCTCGGCGCATGGAGCCTCAGCAACCTGGCAAACCCCAATGAAATGACCATGGTTTTCGCCCTCCCCGCCGTGATTGTCGCCGCCGGTAGCTGGATCGCTTATCGCATCGTCAACTGGCCCGGCTTCGCCGATTTTTTGATTTCGGTCGAGGCGGAGATGAGCAAGGTGTCGTGGCCCACTCGGACCGAGCTGATCCGCGGTTCGGTCGTCGTTCTAATTACAATCGCATCGTTGGCCGTCTTCCTGTACTCCTTCGACCTGCTGTGGACGTTTGTTTTTCAACGATTGGGGGTGCTGAGCTAACAAGCGATCAGAAAAAAAACCGCCAGGCCCCCGCCAACCTGCCGAACGGGGGACGGCAGCCGAACGGCCAGGCTTGACCACCACGGCCAGACAGGCTGACAAGCTGAGAGACATGGCCAGACAGAGATGGCCAAGCAGACGAGATCAGACAAACATGGCCAGAAGCGCAAACCGGCAGACAGGCAAACCGAGAAACTGACAAGCAGACAAGCAAGGGTGGCACCATTGGTCGAAAAATCCGATCAAGCAACTGAACAGACCGAACTGCCGGCTGCCGACCAGTCGCGCCGAGGCGCTGCCGCTACGCAGGCCGTGCCCTCCCAACCGCCCGGCGGCGATCCGGCAGCGGACCACCCGGCGGAGGTGAATCCGGCCGGCCAAGATGTGGCCGCCCAGGGAGAAAATGCCGAACCGGAAGTCGCGCAGTGGGCTGACGAGTCCGACCTGGCCAGCCAGGATGCGGAAAGTGCCGCCGGGGAGATGGAGGACGATCGCGAAAACGTCGCTCCTCTGGAAGAGGCGGTGGCCGAAGAGCCCCAGCCGTCCGGCGAAGAGAAAAAGTTCGATTGGTACATTCTGAAGGTGCAGAGCAACCGGGAGGACTCTATTGCTCAGGCCCTCCGCCGTCGCGTGAAAGTGGCCGGGGTGGAAGACCACTTTGCAGAGATTATCGTCCCGGTCGAGATGGTGACGGAATTAAAGGGTGGCAAAAAAAAGGTCGTCAAACGCAAGCTCTACCCGGGCTACATTGTCGTCAACATGGCGATCAACGAAGAAACCTGGTTCCTCGTCCGCGAGACCCCCGGCATTGGCGACTTCACCGGTTCCGCCGGGCGGCCCACCCCCATGTTGCCCCACGAGGTCGCCCGGATTGTTCCCAAGGACGAGGATGTCGAGGCGGAAGAACCAAAACTGCAGATACCGGTCAGTATCGGGGAACGGGTCAAAATCAATGAAGGAACCTTTGAAAATTTTGAAGGCGAAGTCGACACGATTGACACCACCAATGGCCGGGTCACGGTCATGATCAACATCTTTGGCCGTTCCACGCCGGTGGAATTGGAGTACTGGCAAGTGGAGAAACTGTAGGCCTGCAAGCTAGACGACGTCAGCAGCCGGTCGGCAGCTGGGAATTTTGGGAAGAGCAATTCGGGAAAATCGCAATCATGGCCAAGCAACTTGTCGAGCGTGTCAAGTTTCAAGTACCGGGTGGACAGGCCACGCCGGCCCCGCCCGTCGGTACCGCCCTGGGACGCTTTGGTGTGAATCTGGGGCAGTTTGTCCAGCAATTCAACGACCGCACGAAGGATGCGGGCGGCATGCCGATTCCGGTCGTCGTCAGTGTGTACAGCGACCGCAGCTTTGATTTCGTCACCAAAAGCCCGCCGGCAGCCGCCCTTTTGAAAAAGGCCGCCGGGATTGCCAAAGGTTCCGGAGTACCCAACAAGGAAAAAGTCGGCACCGTCACCTCCGCCCAAATCGAGGATATTGTCAAACAGAAACTGAACGACCTGAATGCCAGCGATATGGAAAATGCCAAGCGGCTGATCGAAGGCACGGCGCGCAGTATGGGCCTGGAAGTGGAAGAGGGGGTTTAAGGGCTTGAACGATCAACCCGGCCGGCGAGCCGCCTGAGGATCCCCCCGCCAAACACCGCCAGGCTGCTCGACCTTTTCCTGTAACAAACACCAAAGAACGATGGCAAAGAAATCCAAACGCATGACCAGCTTGACGACCAAGGTCAAGGATAAGGGCCCCCTGACCGTGGCCGAAGCCGTGGCGATCCTGAAAGGTTTCGAGCGGACGAAATTTGACCAGTCGGTCGAGATCGCGGTTCGCCTGGGGATCGATGCCAAGCAGGCGGATCAGATTGTCCGCGGTTCGATCGTGCTGCCCAACGGGATTGGCAAGACCAAACGCGTGGTGGTCTTCGCCAGGGGGCCGGCCGCCGATGAAGCGCAGCAGGCCGGCGCGGACGAAGTCGGAGCCGAAGAGCTTGCCGAAAAAATCAAAGGAGGATGGTTGGACTTCGACGCCTGCGTGGCCACGCCCGACATGATGAAGTTGGTCGGACCGCTGGGTCGGCAGCTGGGACCACGCGGGTTGATGCCCACCCCCAAAGCCGGCTCGGTGACTACAGAAGTCGGCAAAGTCGTCCGCGAGTACAAGGCGGGCAAGGTGGAATTCCGTAATGACGCGGGCGGCATTGTGCACGCCGTGGTCGGCAAGCTCTCCTTCGAAGCGCAACAGCTGGAGGAAAACCTCCAGGCATTTATTGATCACATCGTCCACATGAAACCCGCCTCGGTGAAAGGCCAGTACATCAAAGGGGTGGCGATCAGCGCGACCATGACCCCCGCCGTTCGCATCGCCGCCTGAAAAATGAGCGAAACATTTGATTTATGAGCAAGTACCTTAAGAACCTGATCAGCCAGGAACTGGCCACTCGGCTGCAGGGGATCCAGGATGCCGTGCTGGTCAAAGTCGTCGGCCTGGACGCCAACCAGACCATGACGTTGCGGCGGACCCTCCGCGAAAAAGAGATTCACTTGATGGTGGTCAAAAACAGTTTGGCCCGCCGAGCGACCGAGGGGACTGAGCTTTCGGCAGCTTTCGAAAACGTGGAAGGCCCCGTGGCAATTGTCTGGGGCAGCGAAGATGTCGTTTCCTTGTCGAAGGAAATCGTACGGATCTCGGGCGAAAAAGAGTACGAGGGTTTCGTTCCGCGGGGCGGAGTGATGGACGGGGAGGCCCTCACACCGGAAAAAGTCGTGCAGGTCAGTAAGTGGCCGTCGCGCGAGGAACAGTTGAGCATTCTGGTGGGACAGATCCTGGGGCCGGGCGGCACGCTGGCCGCCCAGCTGATCGGCCCCGGCGGGACGCTGGCCAGCCAGATCGAACAGAAGGCCGAGCCAGACAAAGCCGAGCCAGACAAAGAGGGGGAATAAAAAGCCCCGGCGGGCAAAGCGGCAAATGTCACGCGTAGTGCAACCATCACGCAGAGGGTGATGAACAAATTCATTTCTTCATTTTGGTTTGCTTCAACCGGCCACGCGCCAAGTTGAAGCTCGTCGAGAAAGGGCGAAAAAAGCAATGTCAGAAGAAGCAACCGCCACCATGGAATACGCCGACGCCACGAAAAAGCTGGGCGACGCCATCGTCCAACTCAGCTTGAAAGAGGCGAAGGAGTTGAGCGACTACTTGGAGAACGAGCACGGCATCAAGGCCGCGGCGGGCGGCGGCATGATCATGGCCGCGCCAGGCGCCGGCGGTGGCGAGGCGGCTGCAGCCGAGGAGGAAAAGACGGAGTTTGATGTCGTCCTGGAAAGTTTTGGCGACAAAAAAATCGGTGTCATCAAGGAAGTCCGCGCCCTGACCGGGCTGGGGCTGAAAGAAGCCAAGGAACTGGTAGAAGGTGTACCCAACAAGGTCAAGGAAGGCGTTTCCAAAGAGGATGCCGAAGCGGCCAAAGCCAAGCTGGAGGAAGCTGGCGCCACCGTTTCAATTAAGTAAGACCTGCGCGAAACCACCCTGGCAGCGTGTCGCTGCGAACCGTCCGGTTTGTTCGTGCCGACACAGGTAGAATTTGTTTGACCCCACCCCTCCCTCAGACGCTGAAGCGTTGCCGGTACCCCGGCCCCCCGTACGCGCCGTCACCCACCCGGCTCGGCTACGAAACTTGGTGCGCTACCCGCGCAGCGACCGCAACCGATGCTCGACCCCCGGCCAACCGCCCGCTTAGCGTCAATCGTAATAAATAATCTGCAGGAGTGACTCCTATGGCCGCACCGGCACAACGAACGCTTCAACCCCATCAGGTGCGCCGATTTGGCTCGCGCACCGATGATTTTCAAATCCCCAATCTTACCGATATCCAAACGGCAAGTTACGAAAACTTCCTGCAGTACGACCAGCAGTCCGGAACACGCAAGTGCCAAGGCCTCGAATCGGTGCTGCAGGAAATCTTTCCCATCGAAAGTTATGACAAAACGCTGCGGTTGGAATACTCGCGTTACGAGCTGGGAAAACCTCGCTACGAGCCGGACGAGTGCCGTCAGCTGCGGTTGACTTACGGTCGTCCCTTCCGCGTCTGGCTGCGGCTGACCAAAGAACAACCAATCGAGGAAGAAGTCTACCTGGGCGATATGCCCATCATGCTGGGCGGAGGAGAATTCATTATCAATGGTGCCGAACGGGTCGTCGTCAGCCAACTGCACCGCTCGCCCGGCGTCGACTTCGTCCAGGAAGCCGACTCCAGCGAACGGATGCTGCACAGCTGCCGGATCATTCCCGAGCGCGGAAGTTGGATCGAAATCAATGTCAGCAAGAAAGACGCGCTGACCGTCCGGATTGACCAAAGCGGCAAATTTTCGGCCATGACCCTCTTGCGAGCGATGGACCCCAAGTTCAGCCTCAACCGAGACATCATCCGGCATTTTTACAAGACGACCACCGAAAAGATCGTCGATGGCCGTAGCGTCAGCAAGATCGAAGGCAAGATTGCCGTCGACGACGTCGTGTATCCGGCTCGAAGCAGTCGAGCCGGGGAGATCCTCGTCGAATCGGGACACAAGATTACGAAAAGCGTGGCCGAGTCCATATGTGCGTCGGGCGTCAAGTCGGTGATGGTCATGCCCGAACCCAAGTCGCCGCTGATCTTTAACAGCCTGCAGGAAGATAATACGGCCAGCCACGAAGAGGCCTTGCTGCGCATCTACCAGCGACTCCGCCCCGGCAACCCGCCGCAGCTGGAGAAAGCGAAAGCCCTGTTTGCCGAAAAATTCTACGATACGAATCGGTATCGTTTGGGGAGTGTGGGCCGGTTTCGCATCAACCGCAAGCTGCACTTGAAGATTTCCGAGGACGAAATGACCCTGCGGCCGGAAGATCTGGTCGCAGCGATTCGTTACCTGATCCGCCTCGTCTCCGGCGATCCCGAGGTAGAAATTGACGATATTGACCACTTGGGCAATCGCCGCTTGCGGACGATTGACGAACTGGCTTGCGACGAATTGCGGAAAGGCTTTCTGAAGTTGCGCCGCACCGTCCAGGAACGGATGAGCCTCAAGGACATTGAGGACATGACGCCCCGCAGCTTGATCAATCCGAAAAGTATTTCGGCAGCCATCGAATACTTTTTCGGCCGCGGTGAACTGTCGCAGGTCGTGGACCAGACGAATCCCTTGTCGATGCTGACACACGAACGACGTTTGTCGGCGCTGGGGCCTGGCGGCTTGAATCGGAAGCGGGCTGGATTCGAGGTGCGTGACGTGCACATTTCCCACTACGGCCGCATCTGCCCGATCGAAACCCCGGAAGGGACCAATATCGGCCTGATTTCCTCACTGGCAATGTACTCCTCCGTCGACGAATTCGGTTTTCTGGTAACACCCTACCGCACCGTCAGCAAAGGAAAGCTGACCGAGGAGGTCGTGTGGCTGCGGGCAGATCAGGAATCGGAGGCCTATGTGGCGCCGGCCGACGCGGAAATCGTCGATGGACGCCTGCAGGGCAACAATATCGTCGCTCGTCATCGTGGGGACTTTGAATTAATCCCAGCTGACGAAGTCGAGTATATCGACGTTGCCCCCAGCCAGATGGTGGGGGTCTCGGCCGGCTTAATTCCGTTTCTGGAGCATGACGACGCCAACCGGGCCTTGATGGGTTCGAACATGCAGCGGCAAGCGGTACCGCTGTTGGTTCCGGAACCGCCGATTGTCGCCACAGGACTTGAACGGGATGTGGCGACAAACTCCAGCATGGTCATTCGGGCTCGACGCAAAGGCACCGTGACCTATGTCGATGCCAACCGGATCGAAATTGGCACCGACACGTATCCCCTGCGGAAGTTTGTGGGGCTGAACGAACGAACCTGCCAGAACCAGAGACCGATCGTAAAAATCGGGGACAAAATTGAGAAGAAACAGGTCATCGCCGATGGCGCGGCCACGGTCCAAGGCGAGCTCGCCTTGGGGCGGAATGTCCTGGCCGGGTTCATGTCTTTCGAAGGATTCAACTTTGAAGACGCGATCATTATCAGCGAAGAACTGGTCAAGGACGACGCGTATACGTCGATTCATGTGGAAGAATTTGACATCGAGATCCGCGAAACCAAGCTGGGCCGTGAAGAGTTTACGCGGGATATTCCCAATGTCAGCGAAAAGGCCTTGCGCAATCTTGACGAAACGGGAATCGTGCGGATCGGCACCTACGTGCGGCCAGGTGACGTTTTGGTCGGCAAAGTTTCGCCGAAGTCCAAAACCGAGCTGACACCGGAAGAAAAATTGCTGCACGCGATCTTTGGCCGAGCGGGGGAGGACGTCAAGAACGATTCGCTGGAGGTCCCCTCGGGTGTGGAAGGTATCGTGATCGATACGCAGAAGTTTTCGCGGCGGATGAGCTTGAGTGATGAGGAGCGCAAAGCGTTCGAAAAAACGCTGAAGGAGGCCGAGGCGTCTGGTAATGCGCGCATCGCCGAAGTCTTCTCGGAGATGGTTCGCGAGCTGGAGACACTGCTGGGCCGTACCCTGGCCGACGAGGATGGCACCCCCTTGACGCGCGACCAGGACCCCAAATTCATCGCGGAAATCGCTCCGCGATTCAAGCTCGATTGGCTCAACATCCGCAGCCCGCAACGGCAAACCGAGGTGGAACGGATCCATCAGGTTCATTGGCCGTTGATCGAGGAGGCCATCGATGAAAAGGAACGTCAGCTGAACTCCATGAAGCGCGGGGATGAGCTGCGGAGCGGCGTGCTGCAGATGGTCAAGGTTTACATTGCCACCAAGCGCCTGATTGCCACCGGTGACAAAATGGCTGGCCGGCACGGGAACAAGGGCGTCATCGCCAAGATCCTGCCGCAGGAAGATATGCCCTTCCTCAAAGACGGCACGCCGGTCCAGATCCTGCTCAACCCACTCGGTGTGCCCAGCCGTATGAACGTGGGCCAGATCCTGGAAACGCACCTCGGCTGGGCCGGTGCCCTGCTGGGCTTCCAAGCCATCACTCCTGTGTTTGACGGAGCCACCGAAGAGATGATTCGCCAAGCGCTGGAAGAAGCCACTCTGCCCGTCTCCGGAAAGTCGCAGCTGTACGATGGACGCACCGGCGATCCTTTCGAACAGGAGGCGACGGTGGGCTACATCTACATGATGAAGCTGCACCACCTGGTGGACGACAAGGTTCATGCCCGCAGTACCGGCCCGTATTCCCTGATCACCCAGCAACCGTTGGGTGGCAAGGCCCGTTTCGGCGGACAACGCTTTGGCGAAATGGAAGTTTGGGCCTTGGAGGCGTACGGAGCGGCCTACATCCTGCAGGAACTGCTGACCGTCAAGAGCGACGACGTGGAGGGCCGCACCAAGATCTACGAATCGATGGTCAAGGGAGAGAACACGCTGGAAGCGGGCACACCCGCCAGCTTTGACGTGCTGACCAACGAAATTCGTGGCCTGGGCTTGAACATGCAACTGGAAAAACGACGTATCTAAAAACAGGGCGACTGAGGCTACCTGTCTCGAGCACCGATTATGATCATCAGGAGAACGTCATGAGTATTGGCGAAGGCTCATACGACCGAATTAACGATTACGCTTCGGTAAAAATCAGCTTGGCGCGTCCGCACGACATACGCAGCTGGTCTTTCGGCGAAGTCAAAAAGCCGGAAACGATCAATTACCGAACGTACCGCCCCGAAAAAGACGGCCTGTTCTGCGAACGGATTTTCGGGCCGGAAAAGGACTGGGAATGCGCCTGCGGCAAGTACCGCGGCATGAAATACAAGGGCATGATCTGCGACCGTTGCGGAGTCAAGGTTACGCACAGCCGGGTCCGCCGCAAACGCATGGGCCATATCGAATTGGCCGCCCCGGTCGTCCACATCTGGTTTTTCAAGGCGATGCCCAGCCGGCTGGGTAACCTGCTGTCCATGAAGACGACCAGCCTGGAAAAAGTCATCTATTTCCAGGATTACGTGGTCGTGAACCCCGGCGATACCGCTTTGAAGCCCCAGCAGTTGCTGACCGAGGAAGAGTATCGTAACGCAGTCGAGCAATACGGTGAGGGATCCTTTGAAGCGGATATGGGCGCCGAAGCGGTCCGCAAATTACTGAACAACCTGGACCTGACAGCCCTTTCGGACAACCTGCGCGTCGAATTGGCCGAGACCGGTTCGAAACAAAAGGCCAAAGAGCTGATCAATCGCTTGAAAATCGTCGAATCGATCCGGGACAGCGACAACAAGCCGGAGTGGATGGTCCTGGACGTGATTCCCGTGATCCCCCCCGACCTGCGCCCGCTGGTGCTGCTCGATTCCGGCAACTTCGCCACCAGCGACCTCAATGACCTCTACCGCCGGATCATCAACCGCAACAACCGGCTGAAGAAGCTGGTCGACCTCAACGCGCCGGAAGTCATCATTCGTAATGAAAAACGCATGTTGCAACAGTCGGTCGATGCCCTGTTTGACAACAATCGCTGCAAGCGTCCCGTGCTGGGCAGCAGCAACCGGCCGCTGAAATCGCTGACCGACATGATCAAGGGCAAACAGGGTCGCTTTCGCGAAAACCTTTTGGGTAAACGCGTCGACTACTCGGCCCGCAGTGTGATCGTGGTCGGCCCGCACCTGAAATTGCATCANNTTGGGTCATGCCGACACCATCAAGAGCGCCAAGAAGATGCTGGAGCGCAAGGACGAGGAGGTCTGGGACATCCTGGAAGAGGTGATTCGCAATCATCCGGTGCTGCTGAACCGAGCACCGACGTTGCACCGCATGGGGATCCAGGCGTTTGAGCCCGTGTTGGTGGAAGGCAATGCCATCCTGCTGCACCCCCTTGTCTGCAAAGGCTTTAATGCCGACTTCGACGGTGATCAGATGGCTGTCCACCTGCCGCTATCGATTGAAGCGCAGGTCGAGGCGCACACGCTGATGATGTCGGTCCACAACATCTTCAGCCCGGCCAACGGCGCGCCGATTATCAGCCCCTCCCAGGACGTGGTGATGGGCTCCTACTACCTCACGGCCATCCTGCCCGACTGCCAGGGGGAAGGCATGGCGTTCTCGTCGCTGGAAGAAGTCGAACTGGCCTATTCGCTGGGGGTGGTCGACACGCACGCTCGTGTCAAAGTCAAGCTGCCGCCCGGCACGCGGGTTCGTTCGGAAACGACCGAGGAAGCGGTCGTCCAGCCGGTGGTGGAAACCAGTGTGGGCCGGGTCATGTTCAACTCGGTCCTCCCCGACGGCATGGCTTTCTACAACCTGCCGATGAAGTCCGGCGAACTGGCTCGTGTGATCTCCGATTGCTACCAGGATCTGGGGCGGCGAGCGACCATTCAGCTGCTGGACGACATGAACAAAAACGGCTTCCAGGAAGCCACCCGCAGCGGCCTCTCGTTTGCCACCGACGACCTGATCACTCCGCCGACAAAAACCGGGATTATCGAAGAAGCGGAAAAGCAGGTGATCAAAACCAACAAGCTTTACTCGCGGGGCATCATCACCGAAGGCGAACGTTACAACCAGGTGCTGGACGCCTGGACGCACGCCCGCGAAAAGATCACCCAGGAAATGATGGCCGAACTGGAAACGGACTATCGCGTCCCCGGTTACATCAACCCCATTTTCCTGATGGCGATTTCCGGTGCCCGCGGCGGCGTGGAACAGATTCGTCAGCTGGCCGGCATGCGCGGTCTGATGGCCAAACCGTCCGGCAAAATTATCGAAACGCCGATCAAGGCCAACTTCCGCGAAGGATTGTCGGTGCTGGAGTATTTCAGCTCGACGCACGGGGCCCGCAAGGGACTGGCCGACACGGCGCTCAAGACGGCCGACTCCGGTTACCTGACCCGCAAGCTGGCCGACGTGGCTCAGAACGTGGTCGTCACCACCGAAGACTGCGGCACGACACAAGGTATCACCAAGGGGGTCATCTACCGCGGCGAAAAAGTCGACGTGCGGCTGGCCGATTCGATCCGCGGACGCGTCAGCCGCACGAATATCGTCAATCCGATCACCGACGAGGTCATTGTCCGCGAAAGCGAGCTGATTACCCCCGAGATCGCACGCCGCATCGAAAGCTTGGGGCTCGAAAAAATCCCCGTCCGCAGCCCGATGACGTGTGAAGCCGGATTGGGCGTCTGCCGGCGCTGCTACGGGATGGACCTTTCGACCGGCGCCATGGTGGAAGAGGGGATGGCCGTGGGTATCATCGCCGCGCAAAGCATTGGTGAGCCCGGTACGCAGCTGACGATGCGGACTTTCCACATCGGCGGCGTAGGACAGCATGATGTCGAGGTGAGCGAAATCCGGGCCAAGAAAGGTGGTATCGTCCGCTACGCACGCCTGAAGGTGGTCAAGAACAAGGAAGGAATCAATGTGGTTTTGGCCCGCAACGGCGAAATCACGCTGCTTGACCCGAAAGGACGTGAATTGGAAAAATTCGAAGTCCCCGCCGGCGCGAACCTTCTGGTCGAAGACAACCAAGAAGTTAAATCGGGCCAAATCCTCTGCCAGTGGGACCCCCACAGTATTCCCATCCTGGCAGAGGTGGCTGGCAAAGTTCGCTACGAAGATGTCATCGAAGGCGAAACGGTCCGCCTGGAAAAAGATGCCAGCGGTCACGTGCGACGCGTGATTACCGAACACAAGGGTGATTACCATCCCCAGATCGTATTGGAAGACGCGGAAGGTAAAATCCTGGACTTCTACTACCTCCCGGAAAAGGCGCATATCGAAGTCGGCGAAGGACTCGATCTGCCCGCCGGCACGATGCTGGCCAAGACCCCACGTGAAATCTCCGGCACCCAGGACATCACGGGGGGCTTGCCGCGGGTCACGGAAATCTTCGAAGCCCGAAAACCAAAAGATCCGGCGGTGATCGCCGAAATCGACGGCACCGTCGAACTGCTGGGCGAAAAGCGTCGTGGCAAGCGGACGATTATCGTGCGTAGCGAAAGCGGTATCGAGCGGGAACATCTGGTGTCGCACGGGAAGCACTTGCGCGTGCATGCCGCCGACAATGTACGAGCGGGCGAAGCGCTTGTCGACGGACCGCTCGTGCCCCATGATATCTTGCGAATCTCCGGTGAAGAGGCTGTCCAGCAGTATCTGGTCCGCGAAATTCAAAACGTCTATCGCTCGCAGCGCGTCGAAATCAACGATAAACACATCGAAATTATCGTCTCGCAAATGTTGCGCAAAGTCCGGATCGAGAACCCCGGGGATACAACGCTGCTGCCCGGAAACGTGATGGACAAATTTGAGTTCCGGGCGATCAACGATAACCTCGCCAAATGTGTCAAAATCACCGAAAAGGGGGATAGCGAATTCAAGCAGGGAGATATCGTGCCCAAAGATGTTCTGGAGCAGGCGAATGCCCAGATCGAATCGCTGGGCGGCGATATCGCCAAGGGTGGCAAGCCCAAACCGTCTACCGCCAGTACGCAGCTGCTGGGCATTACCAAGGCCGCCGTGCAAAGCAGTAGCTTCATCTCGGCAGCCAGCTTCCAGGAGACGACCAAGGTGCTGACCGAGGCCGCCTTGGCCGGCAAGGTGGACCGCCTGGTCGGGCTGAAGGAAAATGTGATCCTGGGCCACCTGGTGCCTGCAGGGACCGGATTCCGCTCCTTCCAGGAATCCGAGGTCCGGATCCGGCCCGAGGCCCTGGAAGCACTGTCGGCCGAAAAAGACCTGGTCCTCTCGAGGACCTTTCCCCTCTTGGATGCGGGCGCGCCGCCCGACGCAAAACCGGCCGAACAAGAAGCCGCGGGCGAGATGCCCGACCAGCCTCCCGCCGAAACGGCCCCCTCGCAGCCACTCGCCGACAGCCAGCCGACCTCCGGGGCCGAAGGCCTGGAGGCACTGTTGGGCGGCGAAAAACCACCCGCCGAGGGCGATTAAAACGACCGCCATTGACAGGTTGCCCCAAATAGTTAGCCTTTAAAGTTTCCACCTTGCGGTCCAGCAAACGGCTGTTGACCGATTCGATCATTCAGCGAGCATCGTTTCCGCCATGCCTACGATCAACCAACTGGTCCGCCGCAAACGCCGCCAGCCGAAGAAAGGCAGCAAAGCGCCCGTGTTGAATGGCTGCCCGCAGCGACGGGGCGTGTGTTTGCAGGTGAAAACGATGACACCCAAAAAGCCAAATTCCGCTCTGCGAAAGATCGCTCGTGTCCGCTTGTCCAACGGCAAGGAAGTTACCGTGTACATCCCCGGCGAGGGCCACAACCTGCAAGAACACTCGATCGTGCTGGTCCGTGGGGGCCGAGTGCGTGATCTGCCCGGCGTGCGCTACCAGGTCATCCGCGGCTCGCTGGATACCCTGGGCGTCGACGGCCGCAAACAAGCACGCAGCCGATACGGTTCCAAAAAATCATAGCCCCTCCAAAACCACCTTTATCACTCGACAACCAACACCCAATACGCCCATGGGACGCATCACCGCCAGCCGCAAGCAACTTGTCGGCGACCCGAAATTCGGTTCCGTGCTCGCCAGCAAGTTCATCAACGTCCTGATGTGGGACGGCAAAAAAAGCACCGCCCAAAGGGTCTTTTATCAAGCCCTGGAACGGATCGGGAAACAGATCAAGGATGAAGAAGCGATCGACGTCTTCACGCGGGCTGTAGAAAATGTCAAACCAGAGATTGAAGTTCGCAGCAAACGCGTCGGCGGGGCGTCGTACCAGGTCCCGATGCAGGTAAACCGGTCCCGTCAGCAGTCGCTGGCCATTCGCTGGATTCTGCAGGCGGTGCGGGAAAAGAAGGGTCGAGCGGCCAGCGAAAAGCTGGCCCATGAACTGCTGGCCGCCTACAACCGCGAAGGGGCCGCGATGACACGCCGTGAAAACGTACACCGCATGGCGGAGGCCAATAAAGCGTTCGCCCATTTTGCCTGGTAATTTTCTACAACCGTACCGCCGCGCGAGGGACTCCCAGCGCGGCGTTGCTATGCGCCAAAGCCCGACGGCAAGAAAAACAAGCAGGGCAACCACAGCGGGAGACAAGCCAAGCCAAGACGAAACAGGGGCCCCGACGACAAAATTTACTCAGACCCCCGCAATACGCCCCAGCCGGCTGCGGTGACCCAGGGGTCGCTCCCACCCTGCTCGCCTCCCGCCCCCCACATGTCCCGGTTTGCCCGCACACACAACAATCCCGCTTACCTATCCCAGGCGGCTTGCAACCACCATGCCTCGCGACCTGCACAAACTACGCAACATCGGCATCATTGCCCACATCGACGCCGGCAAGACGACCGTGACCGAGCGGATGCTGTATTACGCCGGGGCCACACACCGGATGGGCGAGGTGGACAAGGGGACCACCAAAACGGACTACGACGAGGAAGAACAGCAACGGGGTATTACGATCTATGCGGCCTGCATCACCTTCCAATGGAGGGACGTCACCATCAACTTGATCGATACGCCGGGGCATGTCGATTTTACAGCCGAAGTGGAACGCAGCCTGCGGGTCCTGGATGGCGGTGTCGTGGTCTTCAGTGCCCGCGAGGGGGTGGAAGCCCAAAGTGAGACGGTGTGGCGGCAAGCCGACAAATACCACGTCCCCCGGATTGCTTTCATTAACAAAATGGATCGCGAAGGGGCCGATTTTGCGGGCACGGTGGAGGAGATTCGCCAGCGGTTGCAGGCCAATCCGGTACCGATCAGCATCCCCGTCGGCAGCGGACCGCCGCACCTGCCAGACGCTTTTCACGGCCTGCTCGACTTGATCACCATGAAACTGGTGACATTTAAGGTGGAGGATCAGGGTGCCCAGGTCGTGGTCGCAGACATCCCTGACGATTGGCAAGAATATGCTCAACAAGGGCGACACCAGATGCTTGAATCGCTGTACGACTACAGCAACGACTTGATGGAACTGGCCCTGGAAGATTCGCCTGTTCCGGACCAATTGCTGCGGCAGGTCGTACGCGAAGCCACCTTGCACCGCTTGATCACACCCGTCCTCTGCGGCTCGGCACTCGATTACATCGGCGTGCAACCCGTCCTGGACGCCGTCGCCGATTTTCTGCCCAGCCCCGCGGACATGCCACCGGTGGAAGGGACCAATCCGAAGAAACAAGACCAGCGCGAATTGCGGAGGCCCTCAGCGGACGAACCATTTTGCGGGCTGGTATTCAAAGTGGAGGCGCAAAGGACGGGTGACTTTTCTTA